>CAVGEG010000028.1:7491-14572 GCA_963628165.1 Paratractidigestivibacter sp.
ATTGTGAAAACTGGAATGGGCGAAGTGACTGGGCATGACGTTGTTTCCGACCAGAGTCATGTTGACGTCATCAACCCTGATCTTCTGATTGCGACTTTGACGCAGGATGTTGAATTCGAACTAGAACTGGTAGTTGAAAACGGAAGAGGGTATGTTCCTGTCGGGGCTATGACTTCCGGTCGTGATCGCAATTCAGAATCTGGTTATATTCCGATTGACGCTTCTTTCAGTCCTGTCGTGAAAGTTAAGTACGACGTTCAAGAGACACGCGTAGGTCAGAAGACGAACTACGAACGCTTGAATCTTGAAATTACGACAGACGGGTCGATAACGCCTGAGATGGCGCTCGTCGAGGCTGCGAAGATTCTTCGCAAACATCTCAATCCGTTCATCCAGTACGATCGTCCCGAAGGCGACGTTTTCTGTCGTCCGAAGTCGTCAGTTGTTGACGGAGTTGATCCTGCGCTGGAGCAAAAGCTTGCGATGACGCTTTCCGATTTAAAACTTTCAGTTCGTGCGAAGAACTGCCTCGAATTCGAGAATATCACAACGGTTGGACAATTGGTGAGTCGTAACGAGGACGATCTCCTTGATCTTCGTAACTTCGGCGAGACTTCGTTGAACGAAGTTAAGCAGAAGCTTAACGAACACGGTCTTCGTCTTGGAATGCGAGTTCCAGGTCAGGGTTCTCAAATCGGAAAGTATAACTGAAACAACCGTAAATAGAAAATAAGATAATACAATGCGACATAGAAGAATTGGACGTAAATTTGGGCGTAATCCTAATCATCAGCGCGCCCTTCTGCGCAATCTCGCGATCTCGTTGATCCTTACTGAACGCGACGTCGAAGTTTTCGATTCGAAAGAACAGGCTCCGAAGACAGCTGGTCGTATCACTACGACTCTTCCCAAAGCGAAGGAACTTCGTCCTTTTATCGAAAAGCTCATCACGAAGGCCGTCCACGCTCAAGCCTCTATCAAAGCGGCTGAAGAATTGGCCTGCAAAGCTGAGAAGAACTCCGAAGAATGGAAGGGTTGGCGTCAAGGCGAAGGTTGGAAGGCTTGGGTTAAGGCTTCTGCTCCTGCCGTCGCCGCTCGTCGCGCCGTCTATGAAAAACTCAATAATCGCGAGGCCGTAACCATCCTCTTCGATCGTATCGCTCCTCGTTACGTCGAACGTTGCGGCGGTTACACCCGTATCTACAAGCTCGCCAAACCTCGTCTTGGCGACGCTGGTAAGCAAGCCATCATCGAATTCGTCGGCGAAAACGATCGACGCAACGTTGTCGCGACTTCCGTTGTTCCGACTGTTGAATGATTTTAATCGACCAATAAACAACTGTTCTACTAAAGACGCTCAAATCGGGCGTCTTTTTTATTTATGGCATAGAAGAGAGCATCGGATTTTATTTCATACGACTTTGCCGGGAAACCAATGAACCAATCTTCTACTACCGAATCCTATTTCGATTATCTGCAAGCCGTCAAAGATCTTTGCCGTAATCTTTGTTTTTCGCTTCGAGTCTTCCGCTCGATCAAGATCGACGAGGTCGGCTTCGCGCTCGCTCAGGCTCAGAATAAAAATTCGCGTTTTGGAAGATGGGCGTCGATGACCCCTCTTCGCTTCGAAGGAGGCGCTCTCGCCACTCGCATAACTCGACCGATCAAATCGCGATTTCTTGGTAAAGTTATCACCGTTGGAACCGCAGAACGCTATTATAAAATACCTCGCGTTCTTTCAAGGGACGGACGCACGGAACTCAAATACATCCTCACGATCGTCCAGCCGAGATTCCATAACCTTTCCGTTGAAGAGAAGATCGAAACGCTCATACATGAGCTCTACCATATCAGCGCCGATTTTAACGGAGACGTGCGGCGTTTTCCCGGAAGAAATTGGCAACATGGTTCAAAGGCTCGCTATAACGCGATCTGCCAGTCGCTCCGCAAAGAATGGCTCCAAGGCGATCCTGATCCCAGATACTACGATTTTTTGAAATGGCGCTTCGACCAGTTGTTAGAACAATTCGGCGTCATTCGCGGATATTCGTACCCGCAAATCAAACTGGTCGAAATCTCCAAAGAAGAAGCGATTCGTCTCAACCCTAAGTTGCGACAATGACGGTCTTGGGGTACAATCTTGTCATATTAATGAATCATAATGAATCATAGCGCTCGCGCGAAAAAGCTTACTTTTTGTTGGTAACGACATGATTATATACGAGGGCGGACAATTCGGTCGCGCTGAATTTTTAGAAATATCCAAAGACGTCAAAAGGATCACCGATCGTTTTGGGGCGACGTTGCTCGCAAGCGAGTTGATTCAACCGGATAAGGGATTCCGTAACGTCGATTTTTTTTTCCTCTTCCGGTCGTTTCCTCATGAATTTTTGCAGAGCGACGTCGAGCGGTTTCGAAGGATCTCTCCCCTTGCTCCGATCGTTGTCGTCGCCGGAAAGTTGTGCGAAGGGGAGGATTATCACGGGGAGCTCTTTCCTGGAACGCGGCGATTTTACGTCGACGACTGGCGCTCTTACGGAAGAGAGGAGTTTGAGAATTTCTTTCATGGGAAGGGCCTTTTTATGGAATCTCCCCTTACGCCGACGTCGGAACTCCAAGATTTTCGAATCTCTTCTTGGCGACAAGGCGCGGCGCAGAGCGTTACGTTGCTTTTAACTGACGATGCGAGAATCGCGACGCTTTGTCAGGAAACGATTCCTCAGGAGTCCGTGTGCTTCGTCGAAGGGTTGTTTTCTACGGGGGAGGACGCCGCGCAGCGATTGAACGCGGCTCCGACGCGCGTAATCGTCGACGTAACGGAGCTTTCTGACCGACGATTACCGAGCAAGATTCTCACGCTTTGCCAACGCTATCCGACGGCGTCGATTACGATTTGGGGATTTGCGCCAACAGAGACTGAACGACGTTTTTTCCAAGCGTCCGAGTATGCGGGAAGGGTGGAGGTTGTCGCCAAGCCCTTTAATCTTTGCGACCTATTTTAGCGAATTCAACGATATGGATCGTCTTTTTTTTAGAAAGGGCGATTGTCGGGTTGTATTTCGACGCGACACGGGTTGTCTAACAATTTTTTTAAATTAAAATGATAGGGTTAAAGAGGACGAAACACGCGCTTAGCGAGCCTTGCGCGTACTATTCCGCAAGACAGGAGAGAAGAAGGTTATGCCTGTAGAACGCGAACAGATAGACCGAGCCGAACAGATTCGCAACGGCCTTGATCAGTTGAAGGTTTCGTTAGACTACGACGCGAAGAAGAAAGAGATCGACGAGTTAGACGCGCAGATGACGGAGCCCGGCTTTTGGGACGATCAGGAAAAAGCCCAGGGGGTCGTCGCTAGGATCAAGGCGCTGAAGACGCTCGTGCGTCCTATGGACGAGATATTGAACGAGCTTGGAGAACTCGAAGTGTTTTTTGAATTGGGGCGCGAGGACGAAGAAACCGCGGCGGAAATTCCCGGAAAGCTTCAGGAGATTGAAAAGACGCTTGGCGATTTGCAGACCGCGGCGCTTTTGAACGGTCCCTTTGACGCGAACGACGCGATTCTTACGATCAACGCGCGCGACGGCGGCACGGACGCGAACGACTGGGCCGAGATGTTGCTACGCATGTACATTAGCTGGGCGCAGTCGCGCGGGTATCAGGTGGAGCTTCTTGACCGTCAGGACAATGAGGAAGCGGGGATTAATAGCGCCTCGTTGATGGTTCGGGGACCGATGGCTTACGGGTACTTGAAGAGCGAGATTGGCACGCATCGTCTTGTTCGAATCAGTCCGTTCAACTCGGAAGGCAAAAGACAGACGAGCTTTGCGGCGGTCGACGTGAACCCAGACGTCGACGATTCGATCCACGTCGATATTAATCCGGAAGACGTTCGAGAAGACGTTTTCCGTTCAAGTGGCGCGGGCGGGCAGCACGTTAATAAGACGTCGAGCGCGATTCGGTTGACGCATATTCCGACGAATACGGTCGTTCAGTGTCAAAATGAGCGAAGCCAGCATAAAAACCGCGCGACTGCGTGGAAGATGCTTCGAGCGCGTTTGCTTCAGCGTGAAGAAGAAAAACGCGAACAGCAGATGTCGGAGAAATATAAGAATTTGTCCAAAGTCGGGTTTGGATCGCAGATTCGAAACTACTTCCTGCATCCTGATCAGCGCGTGAAGGATTCGCGTACGGGCTATTCCGTGGGGAACTTCCATGAAGTTCTTGACGGGGGCGTGCAGCCGTTTATGGAAGAATATCTTCGCTGGCGCGTTAGGACGGACTGATATAAGAGAGAGATTCGTGCGGCTCATGCGGCGTTTTTGAACCGCAGGGCCGCGTTTGTGTTTTCATCATACGAGGAGTTCTGTGATGCCTACGTCGCTCTTTCAGTACGAAATGCTGCCGACGTCATGGTTTTATCTTTCTTCGATTCTGATAATTGCTCTTTTTTTTCGCTTTAATCGACTGGCAAGCGTCAGAAACCTCGACGTCTTAGGCTTGATAGCGTTGACTCCCGGTTTGGTTTATGTGGCGATGGGTTCGGCGCTACAGGGGTATCTATGGCTTTTTGTCGTCGGGGCGTTTCTTTTTTTGCGATTGACGCTTGACGTTTTCTTCTGTCGTCGACCGATCCTTTCTCCCAACTTAAATTTCGAAGGTTTGGCGTTTTCATGCGTGGCGTCGTGTGCGTTTTTGATCCCGAACCTTTTCCTGAATCGCGGCGACGCGTGCGAATCTCCGCGCGCATGGCGACTGGAGCAAATCCTCGCCGCGTCGGAAGAATCTCGCTATGAAGAGGTTAAGAAAACGGCCTGGCCTGGTTATCCTCCATTTTTGCAAGCGACCCAAGACGTGAACCGTTTCTTCTCGCCCTCTCAAACCGCGTGGAAACGCGCCGTGACCGAGGCGTTGATTCGCAAGCAGTCGGAAGACGAGCTGAATCTTTTCGGATTTACTATCCGAGTCGGCTCTGAACGGGATAAGGAGAGGCCGGCGGCGCGAGCCGTTCGTTGGGCGTCGGGTGCGTCGGACGAAAGCGTTTACGATCTGGAGCGTTCGGATTTGGACGACTACAGACCTGAGGGGTTGAACGGCGTGGAGCCCGCGGCGTCGATCCCGACGGCGGAAACGACGCCGCAAGCGACGCGCATGGGAGACGAAGAGACGGACGACGTGTTTTCCAGATCTTCGGGGATTCGCGCGTCGCAAATCGGCGCCGAAGGCAGACGCTCTTCGCATTTGGAGACGGACGAAAACCTTGCGACGGAACGGATTAAAGCGAGCGATTCCGCGATGTTTCGATGGCAACCCCTTTCTCAAGAGGGATTGCTCCTCGTTCTTTGTGTGATCTTCCTCCAGCTTGGGATCATTGCGACGATCGTCTTAATCGGTCACGTACATTTTGGCTCGCTTCAAGCGGGGCTCGCCGCGGCGCTCCTTTACCTTCTTCATCCGTATATCAACCAATTTACCGGTCGGCTCGATCATATTGTCCCCGCACTTTTGATCCTCTTGGCGATACTCCTGTATCGGCGCCCATTCCTTTCGGGAGCCGCGTTGGGAGCCGCGGGATCCCTTGTTTTTTATCCCTTTTTCCTTTTCCCTTTGTGGATAGGGTATTATTGGCGCAAGGGATTGGGGCGTTTTCTTACGGGGAGTAGCGCGGTGATTCTCACTCTTTCCGTGGGGCTTTTTCTTTATCCAGTGGAAGGGATAAGCTTTGGCGAGTCTTTGGCGTTGACGTACGGTTGGCATTCGATCTTTTTGGCGGACGCCGACGGAATCTGGGAGTATTTGCCGCGTTTTTACCGAATTCCGATCATCTCCTTATTTGGCGTGTTTTGTTTCGGTTACGCGCTCCTGATCCAGCAGAAGACGCTCGGTTCGCTCATGTCGTTGTCCGCGGCGTTGATGCTAGGCGCGCAGTTCTGGATGGGGCGACAAGGGGGACTCTATATGGCGTGGTATCTGCCGCTGATCATTTTGACGATCTTTCGTCCGAACCTTTCGGATCGAACGGCGTCGGCGGCGGTTGTCGATTTGCCAGGCGCGGGGGAAACGTCTTGAAAAGAATAGCGCCCACGGGTATATTTGCATTGTCGTTTTAGCGAGGGGCGCTGAATCGATTTTCTTTTGGGCACAGCAATATCGCACGAGGACAAACGGATAGTGAAAGAACGAAAAAAGGGACAGACTAAGACGACGATCTATGATTGGCTCTTGATCCAGTGGGCGCGCGCGTGTGAAGAAAATCGTTTGTTCCGTCAGACGGAAGTGAAAGACGTTACGAGCGAACGCGATTCAGAAGGGCGTTTTGTCGATCCGACGTTGTTTTTGAGCATGCGAGCGGAAACGTTGCTCAAGTCGATAGGGATCGCGGCGCGTTCTTGGGTTGAACGTGCGGGATGGATCTGTCGTGGGACGTTTTTTTTCACGATTGCGCTGGGAGCGTTTGCTTTTCCCTTCGCACGAGTTGAAACGATCCTCGGCGACGGAGTCAACCTTGCCGGCCCGTTTCTTTTCTTTCTCGTGACGCAAATCTTCTTTTTGTCGTGCGCTTTAGTCTTTTTGGGAATCTTATTGATCTCGCTTCTCTGCCGACGAGTTTTGGGCCAAGGACGTTCTGCGACGAGGGGAGAAAGGGTCGCGATCTTACTTTCGGGGGTGGTAGGACGCGTCGCCATTTGGTTTTTCCATCATGTTATTCCGATGACGTCTTCTTTCTTCGGAGCGCATTTTCGGGAGCGTTTCGGATGGCATAAGCATAGCGGAGCGACTCGACGCGCGCGGTTGGACGATCCGGAAAGCGCGAAGAGGGAAGAAGAGGAAGGGCGTCGTCTTCGCGAGGGAGGAGCGTTGTTTTGGAATATGATCTTTTCTCGGGCGCAGGTCGTCGGACGGTGGAGTTGCGTTTTAACGCATTCGTTTTGGGCGTCGTGTTCTCTGTGCGTCCTTGTGATCCTGACCGCGCGAATGCAGGGGAATCGTTATGATTACTGTTGGCGCACCTCTCTTGAAGACGAGAAGGTTGTAAAAGCGGGCGTTGATTTATTGGGCGCGCCGATCGCCGCGCTAGGGGGG
>CAVGEG010000028.1:14624-26961 GCA_963628165.1 Paratractidigestivibacter sp.
GCTCTTTTTTCCGACGATCTTAACGCGTCGAAAAATAAGGCGAGCGTCGGCGTTAAGGGGACGACCGTAAACGAAACAGACGATTTGCGGCAGACCGCGGCGGCGACGAGATCGCGATGGTCGTATTTCTTACTCTCGCTCGTCTTTATTTGGTGCGTTATTCCGCGCGTTCTTTTCGCGCTCTTATACTATTGTCTCTGCAAAAAGGCGCTGAGCGATTATCGCCCCGATCTTCAGGAACCGTTTTTTCAGGATATTCTGGCGAAGGCGGAAGATTATTCCATGACGACCCTATCCGAAGAACGAAAAGACGACGCAACCCTGGCTACGATTCAAGGCGTTGAGGAAGAAAAGGCGCCGATCACGGAGCCTTCGCGACCGATTTGGAAGAACAAATCAAAAGACGAGAACGTCGGCGCTCCCCCCAAGGCTACGTCGGAGCCCGTTCGCGAGAGTCGTTCCGCGCTGACAAAAGAGGAGAAAGCGGAGCTGACGCAACCCGACGAAGGCGACCAAAGCATCCCCCGCAAGTCCCCTGAAGATCCCGCCGCTCCCGTGAATGCGTCGCTTCCCGCTCCCGCCGATGAATCCGAGACGACGACCGTTCCGGCGCAACTCCCCGACGAAGGAAAAGAAGAGCGTCAAGGCGTAACGCCGACGCCAATCCCCGTCGTTGCGAATGAATCCGCGACTCTTCCTACGACGGACGTTGACGATCGTGCAGCTCTTGGCGAGGAACCGGTCAAAGACTCGAGCAAAGCGCTGGAAGAAAAGTCGGTAGAAGAGGCGTCGAAGGACGCTTCCGAAGAGCCGAAAGACGTCGATTCGGAGCCGAAAGAGGAAAGCGCGTCAACTCAGGAAGAGTCCCTTTCCGCGATTGGCGTCATGCGTCAAGAGACTCAAAGGCGACTTCAAGGCGCGCTTGCAAAAATCGCGGGGACTTTTGCCGCGCCCGTCGCGCAACTTTCTAAACTCGCATTTTCCTACGACGCGACGATCCCTCCCGAACTCTTCGGAATAATTCTCAATTGCAACGATACGACCCGTCTTTTTGGCGATATCGCGGGGGATCCCGCGCTCAAGAGGAAGCTCAGGGCTCTTCTAGCGGAATCGGGGGCGGAAATCGATCTTTGCGTTATTGGGGTCGACGTTGGACTGACCCCCGCGAGACACTTTGTCCGCTTCCTTCGCGACGATCTTTTTCCGAAGCTCACAACCGCGCGGATCGTCCTAATTGGGTCAGGCGGGGAACGAATGAGAAAACGCTTCGCGACCTCTCCGTCGGCGATTTCGCAACGAATCGAGGACTGGACGAAGACGATCGCGGCGATCAAGGAGACGACGGGCCGCGATTTTGAACCGGTGTTCTTCTACGACGCCGAGCTTGATTTGCCCGAGGAGCGCAATCGTCTCAAGGGGATGTTGGAAGGCGCGGACGTTTCGTCGACGTCGGACGGTAAGAGAACCCTTGCGAAATGGGACGCGGCGACGGAACGTATCGAGAGCGCGTGCCGCGAGATATTGGAGGGAGAGGGCGCGGAGATTTTGGACGAAGAATCGACGCGTTTGCGCGCGAGCGTTCTTTGCGCCGAGATCTTTTCCATCTATCGCGAGGAGACGTCGGTCGCGACGCGACTCCTGCCCAAAGACGGTGAGGACGGTCTAACGCTTTGGAAAAATCTTTCCGCGGGGGCGCGGAGTCTTTCAAGCGAAGCGGGGAAGAGTTTCGCATTGCAAGCGGAAAAGTTGGGCCTTTCTCCCGATTATCTAGGGGAACGACTGTTGTACGCTTGCCGACTGGGAGATCGTTTCCGTTCCTTCACGGGAAAATTGAGTCCTAAGTGCGGGATTGCGGCGGCGACGTTGGGTATCGCGGCGCCGTGCGTGGTCGCGTTATCGCCTCTTCTTGGAGGCGCGGTGACGGCGACGACGATTCTTTCGTCCCTCGGCGCGCTTGGCGGCGTTCTTCCCACCTCTCTCGCATCGGGGGTGGTAACGGGCGTTTTGGGGTCGATGGCTCCGGAAGCGTTGCGTCAGGTCGGGAGAAAGATCGTCTCGAAATTCCGCCCGAACGCGGCTGGAATGGAGGAAGACGCGCTCGAGGGGCAGGTCGAGGAAACGAGCGCGGAGTCGTTAAGCGCGTTGGCGCGTGCGGCGACGGCGTGGAGCGTCGTCCTTGAATTGCAAGGTTTGGACGAAGGGCAGATTGCCGAGAAGACGGCTCTTGCGATGGAGCCGCTGGAAAGTTCGTCTCTTTCAACACTTGAAGAGATTAAGGGCGCGATATCCACCGCGCGCGAGATTTTGTTAGCGATTCCAAAGGTTTAGGGATTGTTCGGAGTGAGAGAATGGAACGTAACGAAACCTATTTAACGCAAGACGTGTTGAATCGAGTCAAACCCCTCGTCGTGGCGATCGTTGGTCCGACAAACGAGGGTAAGACGTCGATTCTCCGAACATTGACGAACGACCCGGAGTTCGGTTGCGTGAACGCGTATACGGGGACGACGATCCGCGCGGAGATTCAGCGCATATTTTGTCGTGGGGCGGTCGAGATTCTGGAGCTCATCGACACGCCGGGTTTCCAGACGTCGAGCGAGATTTTGGAATATGCGACGGAGACTTCTTTGGCTGAGGGACGCGAGGGAGAGTTTAACCTTTCGGATATTCTTAACGCGATTCCAGCGGAAGACGAAGATTTTCGGCACGATCTTCGCGCGTGGCGCGAGATAGAGAGGTGCGACGTCGTCATGTTTGTCGCAAACGTTGCGGAAGATCCTCGGCGATCCCTTTTAAAAGCGACAATAACACTTCTACAACATATCGGGAAGCCGACCCTTGTCGCGTACAATAATCTTGGGGTTCAAGAAGACGCGGGCGCGACGAACGCGAATTTTCGCGAAGAATGGGACGCGACGCTCTTCCAGAAGAGTTTCTTTCTCGTGCAGAGTTACGACGCACACCGCCGCGTCTTTTCTGATGAGGTCGAACTCTTTGAGAAGCTTGTCACGTTGTCGCGCGATCCTCTGACGCGCCGCGTTTTGCGACTGGAATTGGAGGATCGGAAGTCGCGAGAACGTCGTCGCCTTAAAGAATCGCGTCAGATCATCGCGGAGTTGCTTTTAGACGTGGCGACGTGTCGCTACGAGGCGTCGAACGTGGAAAGCAGTCAACTTCAAAGCGCGTTCAAGAAATTGCAAGGACAATTAACGGAGGGCGTCATGCGTCGAGAATTGACGGCGCAGGCGGAACTGCTTAAGACGTGGGGATTTAAAGCGAGCGTTTTAAATCGAGAGTTACTGCAAGTCGAAGAGGAGACAAGGGAAGAAGAGGATCGAAGCGAGCAACTCAAGCGCGGCGCGTCACTGGGGGCGACGATAGGGGCGACGGTCGGATTGGCGGCGGACGTTGCGTTCGCGGGTCTTTCCTTAGGCGTAGGGACGGCGATCGGCGCGGCGATCGGAGGCGCATTGGGGGGCGGGGCGTCAGTCTATGGAGCGAAGTACGACAAGTCGCGCAAACGCCTTTCTTTGCGCGTTAGCGCGGAGGTTTTAAAAGCGACGTTGTCGCGCGAAGTTTCTCTCGTTCGTCATTTGCAGACGCGCGGCAAGGCGATGGAAGATTCCGTCACGGTAAGAATTCCCGCGCATCCGTCTAACAAAATTGAACTTCCCAATTTCTGGAAGGAATTACGCGAAGCTGCGGAGCGCCACGATTATTCAAGTATGACGAAGTCCAATGGCGCGTCGGAGGACTTGTACTCGAAACTCAAGGGGTTGGCCGATATTAAAAGGGCGACGGCTTTTTTGACAGGAGCGACGCCCAAAACGCGGGACGACGTCGTTCAAACGCTGAGCGCGGAACTGAAGAAAGCTCTCCCCGATTTCGAGGGGTAACGCCTCGTTAGTTCGCGTTTTTTAACGTCAAGAGTTGATAGCGCGTCTTTAGATATTCGCGGCATTCGGTGAAGAACGCCTGGTTTTCTTTGTCCTGATAATCCGCGTAACTCCAGGGGAGCGCTTGCCAATCCTTTTTCGAATACATAAGGGTTGTTTCCGCAAAGATCCCGTCGCGCAGGTAGATGCGGTGCGCGTGATCCTTCGTCGAAGCGAGGATGAGCTTTCCGAGTTCAACGTATCCTGGATCGAGGTTCAACGGGCGAGGAGTGGCGGCGCGTTGGTTCGCAAAGAGATCTTCGCCGATTTGCGCTTCCCAGTCGTTCGTTTTGCGTTTGATATCGGCGAGGGTTCCCGGATCGATCAGGTTTTGGAAGACCCAGAAGCGTTTCGGGAGCGCTTCTCCCATTTCTTTGGCGTAATACGGCGTGAAGTGATCGAAGCGATAAGTCTTACTCTCCAACGCGATCGATCCGAATTCTTTCTCCGCGAGTTCTTTTCCGCGTTGCATCGCCTCTTCTGAGGCGGCGAAAGCGGCGATCAAAAGTAGAACGGGCTTGCATTCTCTAATTGCGCCCATGATAAGCGAACTCCTTGTTGGTGAAAAATTTATCGAATTGTACGAAGAGTTTGTGTCTCGAAGGGGAATTACGGTTCGGTTAGGAATAGAGAAAAGTTTGAAAGATCGACTCTTTCCATTTGAAGCAACTTGATCTTATTTTCGATCCACCCCCCGTGTACCCGTTGAGGAATCCCATCTCGTCGACGATGCGATGGCAAGGAATGACGAGGGAGGGATTTTTGCCGATAGCGCTCTCAACGCTTTGAGGTTTTGTTTTAAAATTATTGTTTTTCGTGACGCGATCAGCGATCTCCGTATAGGTGGCGGTCTTTCCGTAGGGTAGTTTGATGATCTCGTTGTAAACGTATTCCTCCAACGGGGTGACGTCGAGTTGAAACTTTGGAGTAAAATCAGGCTGAAGTCCTTCGAAGTAGGCGTCTAGCCATCTTTTGGTTTCTTCGAAAGGTTCTTCCGCGAGAATACAGCTTGCGTCTACCGCGTTGACGCAGTTTTTCTGAATTTCGCACCATAGCCCCCTTGATCCATTCTCATCAGCGATCATGAGCATATTGCCGAGGGGCGAAAGATAATGACTAACGTATACCTCAGTTCTTGGCTTCATTGTGGGCTTCGTTTGTCTTGAGGTTGAAATTAAAGAAATTTTCGCCCTTACCGACCTCGACGACGATTCCCGAGGTTTCGGGATTGGTATAGATTTTGGGAACGTCGCAAAATGTCGAAGCGGGGGTGACGATAGCTCCATTTTCATCCAAGACGTCGGGAGAGGCGACTCCTTCGTGATTGAAGAAGACTCTATACTGACCGAGAGGGACGTCGGAGGAATGGTTTTCGTCGGCGGTTTTGAGTTCAAATTCGCCGAGTTCGTTAGCGATACCCGAGGCGAATGTTCCATCGCCGAGGGGGTCAAAGTAAACCTCGGCGTTAGCAAGAGGCTTGGAATCGAATTGAACGACTCCATCGACATTCCCGTAATAGACGGAGGCCTTCGAGGCGCAAGACCCGAGGAAGCAGGCGAGCGCGGCAAGGATAATGCAAGAATAAAAACGAAGTATCATCATAACGTAATTATAGGGCATAAAAAAAAGAACGTCAACTTTATCGACGTTCTTTTTATGACAAAGCTTAAAAATGAGGCGCATGCTTGTATGAGTATGCGCCGTTAGTGAAATCAGAGGGAGGTCGTTTCGCCGCCGGCGGGAGTCGCCATAGCGCCCCAGACGCCGCGATCGGATTTACCAGACTTGATACTGGCTTGTTCGTCGCGAGCGTAGTTGATATCGCCGGTGTCGATCGTTTCAGAAACGAAACGGACGGAACCGTCCATCATACCGACGTTGACGCCGCCGGAGTGATTACTGGAAGCGGTAATCATCATCGGGCGAGAGTACAAAGTGGAGGTAGAAGAAGAGCAACTAGGAGCGTTCGGAGGAAGAACGGCCTGGAAGTTGGTATTCGCGTAGTTCGCGTTGCACCAACGACGACCCTTTTCCATGTAGGTGGTCGTACCGGCGACATACTGATTGTCGGAACCGCGGAGCGCGAGGCAGTCGGCGGGGGACTTGCGGATAACGCCGCTCAAGTAAGCGATACCGGACTTGATGTTCATATCGGTGATGTTGGGATCAGTGACGCTAATTTCGGAGAAGCCCATGGTGTTGCTCGTACCGTCGGTGATCGTCGCGAGGGTCGTTTTGCCAGCTTTACCACTGACGAAGACGCCGCGGCGAGCCTTGTTCTGATCGTCATGGTCGTTTTGGAAGGCCGTGTCGCCGTTGCATGTCGCATAGCTACAACGACCGATAGAGTTGCTTTCACCCTTAGAACCGGTGGCGCGACCGTCGGAGGGGCAAAGGAAACCGTTGATCGCTACGGTGTAGGGATTGCGGCTAGCGTTCGTCGGGATGGAGCTTCCATCGGTGGGAGACGGAGAATAGCTGGCGTCGTTATTGGAGATAGCGTTCTGGAAATCGGTGACGATTTCATTGAAGAGCGCCTGCTGTTCGATGTAGGGAAGGAGGAGGCACTGAGCGGAGACGCGAGAGACGCGGGTGTAGATGGTGTCGATGGAGGTATCGAAAGCGCCGGTTCTCCAGTAGAGATCCTTGAATTGGTTGGGGATACGACCTTGAATGTCGGAGAAGTTCTGGACGGCGAGTCCAAGCTGCTTCAGGTTGTTGGTGCACTGCATACGGCGTGCCGCTTCACGAGCCGCTTGAACGGCGGGAAGGAGGAGTCCGATGAGGATACCGATAATAGCAATAACGACAAGGAGTTCCACCAGGGTGAAACCATGTTTGTAAGACTTAGACACTAAAATAACTCCATTCTTCTGGAAAGTCATACTGTAAAATCTCTTCTGGAAAGTCATACTATAAAATCGCTTAGAGTCTTTACATCCCTATTTAGCAGGTTCTATTGCCAGAAGGCTGTTTAAAGGTAACAAAGAACGCGCAACACAAAACGTCTTCGTTGATTTCTAGATCATTCCGACTTAAGGTCGAAATAGAAAGTGTTTTTACCTTTCACAACGTCGACGGTGAAACCGGAGGTTTCGGGATCGCCGTACATATCGGGAAGGTCGTTTTCGGTGACGGCTTCTTTGACGACTTCAACTTCTTCACCGTCTTCATTAGTTTCGGTAACCGTTTCTTGAGGCGAAATAACGGTTTCATGCTTGAAGAAAACCTTATAGGTTCCTTCGGTCGTACCGGCGCCAGCAACTCCGCCTGCGGTCTGAAGCTGATAGAATCCCTTCGCGTCTGTTCGCGCAACAGCGGAGTTGCCGCCAGCAACAGGAGAGAAGTAGACGTTCGCGTCGGCGAGGGGCTCGCCGTCAAGAGTAACGACTCCAGAGACGCCTTCGGTCTTGAGTTTACCGTTAGAACCACAAGCGGGCAACATTAACGCGCAGACGAGCGTCAACGCGCCAAAGACAAAATATTTGTTCATGTTAAAGATCTCGAACACCTTTAAGTAATAGTAACATCCTAGAAAATTGGCCGAAGCGCAACTCTCGTGATGTATTTCTCAAAAACCGCATACAAAATGAGTATATCAGACACACTGTTTCTGTCTAGACTCATTATTTTGTATGTAAAAATTGTGTAAAAATATCGGAGATTCTTACACAATTTTTGAGTTTTTTTCTGACGCATTTTTTTCTCTTAATTCTTTAGATGAAAAAGAACGGAAGATGAAAAAGAACTGAGTTTTGTTCAGAAAAGTCTCATGTTTTTGAAGAAATCAGACAAGAACGAGTCTTCCGTCGAGCATATCGGGAAGTTGCTCGCGTACAGTCGTGTCGATTTCGCGAGAAGAATAGCGAATGCTAAAGTGTGACGCGATTATTTTCTTATTCTGAAATTTGTCTCGGCGAGTCAGGTAGTCGTCCAGTTGCATATGCCCCGGTAAGGGATTGATATCGGCGCTTTGAGGAATATGCGTCATTTCGGTTATAAGCACGTCGGCAAGGTACATGTCGGGATTTTCATCGAGACCCCGCGGAGAACTATCGCCAAGGAACGCGACACGCTGAAAACGCTGTTCGTAGGAGATTTGCACCCCTTGCTGATTGAGATTCTTAATTTCTTCACCGGAAAGCTCTAGGAATTCAGGACGTAACTTTTTCCTTTTTTCCCAAACTATATAACCGACGGAGGGCACGGTATGCCAGGTTTTATGGACGGTTACCATAAGCTCTCTCGATAGATCGATCTCGTCGCCGGGCCTTACGCCGATGATCTCGCAAGGCATCATACTCTGTTCAAGTCTCGAAAAAGCGGCAAGCAACTGACGTAAATCTCCGACTTTCTGCTCCGGAACATAGATTACCGGAGGAGTCATTTCCATCATTCTTCGTCGCGCTATGTAGGCGGGAAGCGCGAGAATATGATCCATATGAGCGTGGGAAATAAAATAACGCGGCGTCCCCATGAACTCCCACGGTTGCCATCCAAGATCAAAACCAAGCTTAAATTCAGGAACACGCCAGAAAGTCATGACCGGCGCCCGAGAAAAACCTTCAACAGTAAAATTACCGCACTTCACTTGTCGATATGAAGATATTTCACCGTCGTTGATAATCTGGTAACCCTTCTTTGAGAATTTTTTTTCTGCCATATCAAATCTTTTCTTTAATGTCAACACGAACGCCCATCCTGGTAAGGACAACGAATTCTACCACGAAGAATGATAAACGACAAGAGAGAAAAACTAATCGTTCTTATCGCTTCCGCCCACGATTTTTTTGATCGCGTCGCGCACGGGCTTCGCGCGTTCTTCGGGCGCGGCGTCCGCGGGGGCAGGTTCTTGCTCGGGGAAGATGCTCCACCACGCCTTTTTGAGGCCGGGCAGGTTTTCTTGCTGTATGACGGGGGAAGCAAGATTTCCTTCAACGCGGATTTGTGCGATTTGGTCGCCGGCGGCGCCGATGACGTCAGAGATAATCGGAATCTGAGATTTTGGGTTTCCTAATCGAGAGTTAAGGGTGAGGTCGACGAGTTGTTCCTTTCCGCGAATAGTGAGCCATCCGTCGCCGAATAGGGTCAGAGCGTCCCCTTCGAGAAGAACGCGGGTCAATTTGACGTGATCGCTTAGAACTTTAAAGTCGACGTCGCAGGAGCCAAAGGCGTTTTCGCCGGGGTTTTTGACGCTTAACAGGCTGAGAATTTTCACGATTTGAGGGAGCTTGTAGAGTTGAGCTTCGCGGATTTCGACGCTTCCTTCTCCTTTAAGCGCGGCGGTGTTTTTCCCTTCTCCTTGCAGGGCGAGCGTCATATTGACGCGTCCTTTCAGTGTCTTGGAACCGGGGGCGAAGACGCGAACCGCTTGGTCTAACTCGGAATTCTCGAGTTTAGCGTTAAGACGATACGTTTGGTCTTGCGCGCCTAGGTAGACGCCGTCGCAAGAGACGCGACCGCCGAAGACGTTCGCTTTGATCGAACGGAGACCCGAGACGCGTTCGGTATGAGAAGGCGTTGTTTGCCCCGAAAGCGTCGAGGGGTAGGTTCCCGCGCTCGAGGTTGGGGAAGCTTGAGCGTCGCGTGAAATCGTTTGTTGATTCTGTCCGCGAAGGACGCGTGTCGCCGCCGTTATCGTTTGATACGTCGGATCCGCGTCGATTTTCTCCCTTAAAAAGGGATCGACGTAGACGGGCGTATTCTGGATCAAAGGCGCGTCGGCGCCCCAGAAGAAATCGGTTCCATTATAATAAAGGGGCCCGCGTACATTGGAGACTTGAGCGTCCTTATAAAAGAAGGAATCAAGATCCAACTCGCCGTAAATAAGAGGACTCGTGCTCTGAAGCGCTACCCCGTAAGTTCGAAACCTTCCGCAGATAGCGGCGACGGCCTCGCCTGGGAGGGTGGCGTTTTGCTGGGCGATGAAACAGAGGTTCCATGCGTATTTTCTTTTTGCCGCGGGGTCGACGGGACTGATGATACGAACCGCCCCGTCGACGTTGAAGAATCCCACAGGCTTCAAGAAGGAGAGGAATTTCTGCGTGTCTTTTCCAGCGACGCTTTGCAGGTCTCTGTCGACTTGCAATTGGTCGACGCGTAGCGGAGAGACGTCGACGACGCGTCCTACACCCGGCACGTTTTGGCTCACGACGTTCGCGGAGCATGTTGTGACGCCGTTTCGAGCGCGGAGGTTGGAGATCGTCAACTTGCCTTCACGCCATGAAACCTGTCCTTCGACGTCCGAGAGGGGATAGGGGAATCCGGTCGGCTGAAAGGAGGTGGAGCCGGGGATAGGCTGAGCGTTAAATTGAAGTGCGAGTCTGTTTTCGTCGGTTCTGAATCCGACGCGGATTTGTCCGTCGGCTTTTCCTTCGAGTTTAAGCTCTTGCAGGAGCTCTTTTCCGTCGTAATGTTCCAGTGCGGCGATCAATTCTTCGCCAAGCGGAAAACGGCGGACGTTTGCCGCCAAAAGAAAACGCCAGTCCTCCGTAGGTAACTTGGCGCCCGCAACTTCAGGAATTCCCGTGAAATTGCTAAGGGGAGCGGGGGAGTCTTCGAAGAGGAGGGTGAGATTCTGAGGGAAGTTTGAAGGGGGGGCGGAGACGTTTTCACGATTTTGCCGCGCGTTTTCTCTTTCAAAGGCGCGGCGCAAGAGAGAGAACCCCTTTCCCGAGACGAGGGAGCCCGCCGCAGCGAGGACGGCGCCTCCGCTTTTCCCCGAGAGTTGCGAAATCGCCCAAGCTTCGTCGCGCAAGAAAATTTTCCCCGCAACCCCCGAGATTGGAAGAGAGAAGTAGTCGTAACATAAGGATGCGGCGGAGACGTCGACGGCGGCTTCAATAGCGAGTGGATCTTCCGGACGCGCGTCTTTGTCGTATAGGATGCGTACGCGAGCGCCGATCGTGCCGGAGGGATGAAGGGAGTCGACGAGGACGCGTGCTTTTGGCGACAACGCGTTTAGGACGCGGGCGTCGATCGTGCGATTGTCGACGCGCGCGTCGAATTGTCCGCGAGGATTGGTCATGACGTCGGCGAAGAATCCTTGCGCGGCGGCGGGGGGAGCGTTCGGCGCGGAGGCGAGGTCGATCGTGAGGTCGCCTTCCGCGTTGAGGGAGAGGGTTCCTTGCAGTTCTTCCAAGGGATAGGGGAAGACGATCGGATAGAAGGAGAGATTGTTGACGGCGGCGACAACGCTTCGGGGCGCCCATTCGTTTTCCGTCGCGGCGGATTTTTCGAGTTGGACGTCGAAGGACGCTCTTCCTTCGAACGCGTAGTCGTCGAGGAAGGCGAGAAGTTTATTGAGCTTTTCGGCGTCGTTTTCGAGGAGCTTTTGAGCGCGACGGAGCGCGTCGGCGAAGACGGAGTCGGCGACGGAGACGTTGTCGAATTGGACGCGCGCGGAGGATTTCTTTCTCAGGACGCTCTGAAAAGCCGCTTTAACGGAGGTTTGTCCGCAGACGGCGGTCGCGCGTCGCAGCTCGATCTTGTCGTTTTCTATAAGGTAGTACGCGTTGACGTCGGACGCGGGGTAATTGAGGATAGGGGAGGAGAAGGCCGCGCTAGAGAGGGAACCCTCGAGTTTCCAAGCGCCTAATTCGAGGGAATTGTCTTGGCTTCCTAAGGAGAAGGAGAGGGACGTCTTCCCTTGAACGCCTTCGAGGAGTTTGAAGCGTTCAGGAAAGGCGACGCGGGCGACGGCGACTAGCGCGGCGAGATCGAAATTCGCGACGGAACCGGAGAGGTTCCACGCGTCTTCAGATAATTCGCCGACTCCGCGAATCGATTCGACGTAAGGATTGGAGACGAAGAATTTAATCTCCCATCCGTCCTTCTTGGGAGCGCTTTGGGGGGAAGTCGACGGGGAATTTGAAGAGGAGGGCGTCGTTTCTTCGGAGGGCGTTTCAACGGCGAAAGAGGGCCGATAGCTGACGAAGCCGTATTTAGCGGAAGTCGGGGAGTCGAACGCGACCGCGGGGGCGACGCTTTGATATTGGGAAACTTCGGGGAGAGGGTCTTCTTCTTCCGGGGCGGGTAGGGATGAATCGGGGGCCGTCGCGTCGTCTTCATTTAGAGGGAGAGTGGGGATCGGCGCGATTGAGAGGGTGAGGCCGGAGAAGTTTGTCGTACCCAAGAGGAGAGCGGCGTCGTCGACTTGAACGGAGAAGTTGGGATCGAGCTTGGAATTCGAAACGGGGACGAGTTCGGCGAGGGCGTCGCGCAATTGGAGGACGCCGCCTTCGACGTTCAAAACGGGGCGTCTGATTTGGAGCGATTTGATTTTCGGAGCGCCTTGCAAGACCGTTTTGGGACTAATCGGGAAGGCGACGTAGATTTCTTCGACGACTAAGAGAGGTTTTGAGTCTTTTTTGCCCCTTTTTTTTCGCCATTCGAGATTATGG
>CAVGEG010000028.1:26971-31423 GCA_963628165.1 Paratractidigestivibacter sp.
CGTCGAAAGAGGGGTATGAGGCGTTTAACGCGCGAGAAACGGCGTCGCGGAGCTGCGAGTCGACGTTTCTATAGACGAGGAAAGCGACGGCTCCTAAGGCTAGGAAGAGAAGGACTCCGAGCCATAGGCAGGTTTGTTTTATTTTGCGCAGGACTTTAGACGAGCCGCGGCGACGCAACGCAAGTTTTTTTTGTGTAAATTTCATAAGAGCGGCTGTGAAGCGCGAGTAGCGCAAAATAATACGGACATATCAATGCAACGTAAGTCGACAATCGCCCGAAGGGTAGTCAAAAAAAGGGGGCGCGTCAAGCGCGCTCTATATGTTGATACGGCGGGTAGAGGGGAATTTTTCGTAAAAGTTCGCTAAACCGAAAAATAATGGAGAAAGGAGCGGTAAAGTTTTATGGATCGGTACTTTGGAACGCGAAAATTGGAGGAAATAGAGAGAGCGCAATTTGGGCAAATTTTGATTTGGCGCCAAAAATGCAAATAAGGTGTTAGTGAGAACGTTTTTCGAGTGAAATAAGTATCAAAGTGTAGCGTTTTGATACAGTGTGTTCAAAGTGAGCGTTTCAACTTTAGACGGTTCGGAAAACGTTCAGTTCCATGACGATAAGACTTTTATTTTTTGGCGAAATTTGCGAAGTCCTTTCCGTTCCTCTTCTTTTGGATTTTCGCGAAGAGTAACCGCCTAATAACGGAGCGAACGAAGATGACCCAGGTACTGCGATACGACTATCATAACGTCGACATATACTCGTTGGATTGGCCCTATTGCGACAGCTGGGGGCGCATTAAGAAAAATAAAGCTTATTGGAACTTTCGACGCCGCCGCGCGTCTCAGGTTGCAGAGGAGCGGAAAGTGAACGACGATTTATTGATTGAACAGACTCTTGTCGGAGATAGAGAAGCTTTCGGCAAATTAGCGCTGAAGTATCAGGATCGCGTTTTCAATTTAGCGCTCCCGATCGTAGGTAATCCGGAAGACGCGCTTGACGTGACGCAGGAGACATTCGTGCAAGCGTTGACGCATCTTGAAGGGTTTCGACGATCAAGTCGATTCTACACGTGGCTTTATCGAATAGCGTACAACTGCGCGGTAGGCGCGTTGCGTAGACGTCGTCGAACGACTTCGATCGACGCGTTTGTCGAGGAGTTTGGCGATTCTTTCGAAGCGGATATAGACGCGCCCGACGCGCAATCGCGACGGGCGGACGACGCGCGTGTTTTAAGCGCGGCGCTTAAGCGTCTTCCCGACGAGTATCGCGAACCCCTTTTGCTTCGCGAAATCGAAGGAGCGAGTTACGACGAGATAGCCGACGCATTGGGGGTTCCGATCGGAACGGTGCGCAGTCGTTTGCATCGAGCGCGCGCGGCGCTTCGCGAGATTCTCGAACGCGCGGGTTACCGCTCTTGAGATTGTAAGGCGAGAAGAATCGACGTTAATCGTTTGTAACGCACTCCTCGCGGGGCGCGTAATCCACGGCGACTGGGCCGCGAGATCGAGGATCGTCGAGCATGGAAATTTTGAATTGGAACGAATTAGTCGATCTGTACGTTGACGGCGAGCTTTCCGACGAGGAAGCGCGTCGAGTTGAGGAACGCTCTCGATTTGACATGGCGTTGCGGTCTCAGATAGACTGGACGCGTCGAATGCGCCGACTCTTTGAGGATAGCAAGCGCCCTTTCCCTAAGGACTACGAGAGCCGTTTACAGGCCGCGTTGCGTAATTCGGAGGCTTGGAACGCGATCGACGCGAGGCGAACGAAAGCGGTTGGCTCGTCGTCGAAGCCGAACCGAAGGACGCGCGCGAGGAATTCGGCGCTCGTCGCGGCGAGCGTCGCGGCGGTTCTCGTCGGCGTCGCGCTTTTTAGCGACGCGACATGGCGTCGAGACGTCGCCGATTTTTCGGATCGCCTTCTCGCCTTGAACTCGGTTAAAGAGCCTTCTTCCGAAAAGTTGTCTGAACCAATCGAAAGTTTTCGCGTGGACGCGGCTATCGTCGACTCCGCCATTGAGCAAGATACGGAATCGATAGAAACGGCGGAACCGCTTCAGACCGTCAATCCCGGAACCCTTATGGCGTCGAAAGAAGGAGATTCCACGGAAGAATCTTGCTCGGCCAATACGATCGACCTTCAATCTTCAAACGACGACGTCCTTGGAGTTGGGGCTCCTACGTTTTTCCAGATGGACGGCGCTGTGGGGTTGAGTTCTTCTCCTTCTTTGGGAGAGCCTCGGGTAAGCTCTTTGAACGGCTTTTCGGCGCGTAGCGCGGGGGTTTCGGGGAGAAGCGTCGGAAACGGTAAGTTTCGTGAAGGCGTAGCGTTTTCCTCAGCTCCTCAGCGCATGGAAACGCGTTTGAACGACGACGTCGCCTTCAAGCCGAGGGCGGCGGAAGAGGGCGGGACGAGCGAGTTTACGCTCCGTCGCGACGCGCGTCGGTTGTCGCAAAAAGAATATTGGGTCAAGGTCTCCTTTGCGGGGAGCGCAGAGCTTCGCGCGCAGACGAGCGAAATTGAGCGAATCTGCGAAGAAGAAGGGATCTGCTATCTCCAGAATGGCGGAAAAGGCGAAGCGCGACTCGTCAACGTCGCGCCGACGCAGTTGCGTCGACTAGCCGAGAGGCTAGGAGAAGGGGCGGCTCGCGACGTGAAGGTTTCTCGCGCCCTCCAGGAATGGGCGCAGACGCCGAGCGACGCCCCCGCGAAGGAGAACCTGAAGGACGTCCTCCTCGTCTTCCATTTGCAGTCGGAAGCGTCGGATGGATCCGCGGAGGAACTGGACGCGAACGCGTCGACGGCGGAGGAAACGGCTCCGATCGAGAACGCGCCCAGCGTCGAAGGCGAAGCGCTTTAGCGGTTCCGTTTCCTTTGTGATTATTGATACAATTCGCGTAAGTTTTGTAACAATCAATGACGAACGCGAGTTCACGCAGATTTTCCTAAATAATCAAAAATTTTTTGGAAAACGCTTGCGAAAAATTCCCCGGTTTAGTATGCTATTATGTTAGCGTTCTCGGTTTTTCTGAGGAACGCGAATTATAGCGCCTAGCGGACAACTTTGGCGTCGCGGGCGGATTTATATGAATTCATAATTTTGGGCAAGTCATCTGTTGCGCAGACGTACGGGCGCATCAGCGTTCGTCGCCGCGTCGTTCTATTCTGTATTAAGGAATAAGGGAAATGAAAAAAACGTCTATTGCCGGTTTTACGCTCATCGAACTGCTGGTAGTCATCTCTATCATCGGTATGCTCGCGGGTCTCATGCTCCCTGCGGTGCAGTCTGCGCGTGAACAGGGTCGTCGTACGACGTGCATGAATAATCAAAAGAATATCGCGCTGGCTTTCATCCAATACGAGCAAACGAAGAATCGCTTCCCGCACTGGCGCGATGAAGGCGACGTGGCCTGGTCTGGCATGGCTGAGAACGCGGTCGCTTCCGTGAACGGGAAACTTCAGCTCGGTTGGATTCCCCAGCTCTTCCCCTATATTGAACAGCAACAGCTGTACGACGTCATCCAGACGGAAGGTTACTCCAGCGGTAACTGCGATATCGCTCTTGAATCCTTTGTTTGCAAGAGCGCGGGTACCGCGTCCGGCGAAGCGAATTCGAATAACTACGTGGCGAACTGCGGCGTTGCCGACGGTCCTCTCGCTGTTGACGCGAGCGGCACTTACAAAGCGACCGACGTCTCCAAAAACTATGGCGTCCTCACCGACGGCGTCTACGGCGGCGAAAAGCTTTCCATTAGCGCGATCAAAGACGGTACGACGAATACCCTCTTAGTTTCTGAAAACCTCCAGGCTGGTAACATCTGGGCTTCGCAAGAATTCCTCGTTGGCTTCTGCGTCAACTCGCTCGACAACACCGGCGTCTACAACTGGGCTTATCCTGCGATCATCGATGAAAGCCTGGTTGGATCCGACGGCATTGTCAGCGGCGTCGTTTCGCCCCTTAAGACGAACAATCTTCGCGACATGATGGACGCCTCTACCATCAATGCCTATAACTCACAGGATCCTGGCTCCTTCAACAGCGGTCTTTGGGCTTGGGCTCGTATGTCCTCCTCTCACCCTGGCGTCATCGTCGCCGCGATGGTTGACGGTTCGACCCGCGTCGTCAACGAGTCTGTCGATCACGAAGTCCTAACCAAAGCGATGGCTCCGAACGACAAAGCCACCTACTGGTACAAGAATAACTTCACCTCCAAGACTCTTGATATTTCTCAGCTTGGCAACTGATCTCGAATCTGCTAACGGGCGTTTCGTGAAGTCCTGATCTTAGCGGAAGGCTTGCCTGTATAGTCGCATAAGGGCCGTTTGGCCCTTATGTAGTTTCTTGGGATACGCTTTTCCATTTCGTAGGTCGGCGCGTTCGTCACACGACTCGGCGACGCGGATTGAGAAGCTCTTCCTCTTAAGAACGCGTCTCCTTTTCCTGTTTTTCCGA
>CAVGEG010000028.1:31433-34654 GCA_963628165.1 Paratractidigestivibacter sp.
ATAAAATAAGCGTCGGCTTTCAAACCGACGTTTTTTTGTCGAGACGCGGACAAGATTAGAAGGACCAGAATCCGCCGGGTTCAAAGAGAACGTCGACGCTTTCTTTCCAGAGTCCCATGTCTTGCGTCCAGTCGAGGACGTTGTATCGATATCTCAGTTGCTGAGCGAGTTGGTAGGATTTATGGAGACGCTCTCGATCGATTCCAATTTCTTCGGGAATCGACGGGGCGGACGACAAGCAAATGAGTTCTTGAATTTGCGCGGCTGGGAGGAGCCGCTCTTCCAATTTGACTTTGAGTTCCGGCCAAGCTTCTCTGAAGAGGGTAAGACGTCGACGCTGTTCGTCCGGTTCGACGTACTTTTTCCGGCATTCTCTCTTGACCGTTTCGTAGAGTCCGGTCGTTCCAAAACGCTCTTCCAGCTCTTTTTCGATCGTTTCCCAGCTTCGGAAATTCTTTTCGACGTTTGCGATCGCGGAGGCGAAAGAGGCGTCCGTCCACGTCGAGAGGATATGTTCGTACAACGCGGACGTCGAAATCGTTCCAATTCCAACTTTGAACCCGTGAGAGGGCGTTTCCCCGTTATACGTGTGGTGTTGATTGTCCCAGAGGTGGCTGAATTGGTGTTCCGCGCCCGACGCGGTGCGCGAAGTTTTCGCCTTCTGCATCGCCAAGCCGCTCATGATTAAGCCTTCGACAAGGGAGGCGAGCGCTTTAGGATCGCCGACCGCGACGCCGAGGGGATTCGAAACCCATTCGCGCAAATTGTCTTGCACGAGCTTCCACGCGATCGCGTCGATCGGTTCCGTCCCCAACAAATCCGCGATAATCCAGTCCGCCCCCGCGGGAATTTTGGCGATCAGATCCGCATATCCCGCGGCGCTCATCTTTTGCGGGGCCTTCGCAACGACGTTCATATCGATGAGAACTCCGCGCGGAGCGGGACAACTGAAGGTTTGTTTCGTCTCGTTGTGTTCAATCGACGCGCCAAAGGAGGCGTATCCGTCCATCGACGCGGCGGTTCCGCAAGTCATGTAGGGGCGATTGACGAGAGAAGAGGCGTATTTGCAAAGGTCGTTGATCGTTCCCGATCCGACGGCGACGACGATCGCGTCCGTCGACTCGAACTTAGGACGCAACGCGTCGACGAGTCGCATCTCCGCGTGCATATGCGGTTCGTTGAAGATATACGCGTCTTCCGTTTCTATACCCTTGTCGCGAAGACTCTTTTCCGCCGCTTTACCCGCAAGTTCGTAGGTCGTTTCGTCAGCGACGATAAAGGCCTTTGAATTCGGAAAGAGTCGCGCGAAGAAATCGCCGACCGCGGCGAGAGTTCCCTCGCCGATGAGAACCGCCTTCGTATCGTCGCAAAAAGAGAGCGCGTGATCGAGGCGTTGCGCAATCTCCTGATAAAAGCCTTGTGAACCGTTCATACGTTCGTCCTTCTATTTTTCATGAGCGAATCGCTTGCATCTAACTGAAAAACGCGTCGCGCGCTAGTTGTTTCTTTACTGAGAATTCTAGCGCGACGACGCGTTTTTCGCAACATCTTGAGCGAATTTTACCGTTTATCTTCCCTGAGGAACGGAGCCGAGTCCCTTGGCGACGGCGTGTCGGTATTGTTCCGGCGAGAGTTCGACGATTTGCGCGCCGGCGCGTTTCGCGGCTTCCAAACGTTCTTCGGGCGTCGTGTTCTTACGCGTCGTGGGGATTCCTGCGCTTCGCGGCAACGCCGGATTGGCGGTAGGAGCGTTGAGCGCGACGTATTGAGGCGCGTTCTGCGCGGCAGGGCTCGGCTTCGCCGCCACGGGCGCCGCCGCTACTGGAGTAGGCGCCGCGGGTGTAGGCGCGACGGGAACCATATAGTCGCCGAAGCCGGTTGATTGAGGAGCGGGCGTCGCCAGAGGAGTCGCGTTCGCGACGCCGGAGACGGCAAAGGCGGAGTCGTCCCAGTCTTCGTCGTCGTCGAAATCGGCGTCAATATTCTCTTCGTCCGCGACGGCGAGGAGGATCGGATCGTCATAATCTTTCTCAATCGTCGCAACGGAGACGAAGTCGGCGACTAACGCGTCGGTTCGAGAAACGAGCGCCTGCCATTCGTTTTCGAGTTGCGTCCAGAGATCGACGTCGTCCTGTTCCAAATCGACGAGCGCTTCGGGCGCCTGCTCCGGCTCCGGCGTCGGCGTCGGGGCTGGGGTCGTCGCTAGAGGTTGAGCGTCTAACGTTTCGGCTTTCTTTTCCTCGCGTAACTGACGCGATTTGCGCGCTAATGTCGGCGTCGTTTCCCGAGCGTTCTCCCCGGCGATGGAACCGGGACGGTAGGCGACGGGCGCGTAGTTGGCGTAAGTCGAGGCGAAGAGACCGGGGTTGCCGCCTCCGACATGCGCCGTCGTTCGAATCGAGCTCGCGGCGTCGCGGTAAGTGACGTTGGCGACGTCGGAGCGGAATTTCACAGGTTCCGCGTCGGCGTTCGTGCTTTTTAGATCGGAGCATTGCGCGACGAGATATCCGCTATTCTTCTCCTTGAGGAGGGCGGGAACGCAAATCGGCGCGAGATATCGGCCCGCCTTCTTCGTTCCGGCGCAAGCGGCGAATTCTTCAAGTGACGCGACGCGAGCCAGTTCACCCTGGAACTTTGCGTCGAGTTCCTTGACGGAAAAGCTTGGCGTCGCGTACTCGCTAAATCCAGGAGACGTTTGCGCGGGCTGAGCTCCGCCGGGCGTCGCAACGGGGACGGACGGCGCCGGGGCGATTTGCTGTTGGATAACGGGCTGCGTGGCGACGGGCGCGACGGGCGCCACGGAGACGGTCGGTTGCGGAACGACAGATTGCTGAACAGGCTGTGGGGAGGCAGGCGCGATGGGCGTAGAAGCGCCGGAAGTCGCGCAGGCGGATTCGTCCCATTCTTCATCTTCCCAGTTATCGTTGTCGGAATAGTCGTAGGCGACTGCGTTTTCAGGGATCGTGTAGTCGACGACCGGTCCGACGGAAGCGTAGCGCGGAGGTTCTTGCTGCGCCAGCGTCCGAACGGGATCCGCCGCTACCGGCGCCGTCGCGATGACGGGGGCGGATTGCGCGATCATGGACGCGTTAGGCGTTGCTTGAGCGTGTATAATCACTTCTTGCGTTGAGCCGGGGGCAAAGACCGCGACATTCGCGTTTTGTGCAGGTTGCTGAACGGGTTGCTGAACGGGTTGCTGAACGGGTTGCTGAACGGGTTGC
>CAVGEG010000029.1:0-3686 GCA_963628165.1 Paratractidigestivibacter sp.
CAATTACACCACGGGCGCCCCGTGTCGGTCGCGTATTTACAAAAAAGCGTCATAGATCGACGCGTTCGAAGAAAACTGAAACAAGGGTTTCCCGTCGGGAAGGGGCGCTAGAGCAATCCAAATCCGAACCGGAAGCCACTTGCTCTGTGGCTTCCTTTGCTTCGCTAAAAGTAATGGTCTTCGTGCCTTCCTTGTAATTGAAGGGTAATAAACATTTTGTCATCGTACAGAAAAATGGCATTCACAAACACATCAATCAGCATTTGCCGATGTTCCTTTTTGCTGACGTCCAGCTTGCGGAAGCGGTGTGGCCAAAAGGTCATAAACTCAGAGCTGACCTTGGGCTTTGCCAATTTTTCACAGGCAATTTTGTTTTCCAACTCGTCACGGCTATTTTCCAGTTCTTCCAACCTTGTCTTGGTAGACTTCGTTAGAATACCCTGCTGAATGGCATTGAACAGATTGTTGATACCCGTGTTGACCTCGTTGAGCTGTTGTTCGTACAGCGGCAGATTGACATTTTCCCTATCCTGCAAGTCCATCAGCATAGAAACAATGGCTTCGACGGCTTTATCATCGTTCAGCATATCCATCGTTTCTTTGACTACCAAATCTTCTATCCACACCTTTTTGACAGGCTTTTTGTTGCACTCTTTGCGTTTCTTTTTTACGGACACGCATTTGTAATAGTGATGAACAAGCCCTGTCCCGGCGTGAGCCACACAAACACGGTTTTCGGATAGATCTGCGTGTACTGGCGCATGAAGTAGGTGAGAATGATGGTCTTGCCGTTGCCCGTAGGGTTTTTCAAGATGACGTCTTGTGCAAGGGCGTCCATCGACGCACAGGGACAGATTCCGAAATCACGGCTGGATGAGGTAAACGAAGCAATTACCATGGTTCAGAAATCGACCATGACGAAGGAAGCCATTTTCGAGATGTTGGAGGACTTTCCCAAGTATTATGACGTAATGGAGCCGGAGGACAAGAAATCGCTTCTGCGAGCCGTCGTGATTTCTTCCATCGAAATCTATAATACCCCGAAAGGGAAACGCGCTGACAGTCATCTTATCAAGACTATTCATTTTACATTCCCAGTAACCTATGACGGAGAAAGTGAAGTCTTATTTATCAGCAGTACAGGCGTGAAGTTGAGGGGTCGGTATCGACGTCAATCCCGCGTATCTAGAAGGAGTGCGAGAACGGTTGGCGGAGCCTTTCCGCGGTTTTGACAGCGTCGACGCGAGAATGAAACGCGCTCCCTACGACCTCAACGCCCCACAGATTCGCATCGCATATGCGCGCAACCATATCGCGTGGTTTTTAAAGAATCACCCCGACGCGGTCGAGGACTTCCTCCGCGACGTGGAGACGAGATCCGCGCAGAAGCTCGAGGACGCGGAGCGACGGGAACTTGCGACGCTCCGCGAGCAAGCGTTCCGCGCGGAAAAAGGACGCGATATTTCTTGCAATTCCCTCTTCGAACTGATATATTAAGGGGAAACGTCGCAAGCTTTTAGGCGACGCGGGTCGCGACGCGGCGTTTTCTCTTTACGTAACGGGAGATATTTCGATGAAAAAGGCTTTCCTACTCGTCGCGGCGATCGCGTTCGCCGCTTTCATGACGACGAATCTTTTCGCACACGAAAAAGACGCGCCTAAAGGCGTCAACCACGTGATCTGGATCGGCTCCGACGGATTCGGCGCGCATTACACTAAATGGGAAGAACTCCCCAACCTTGCCAAAATGAAGGAAAACGGTTCCTGGACCCTTCATATGCGCTCCGTCTTGCCTTCCGTAAGCGCGATCAACTGGGAGACGATGATCGTCGGCGCCCCGTCGGAGATGCACGGATTCCGCACATGGGGAAGCAAAGAACCTGATTTGGAGCCGATCTATAAGGGCGAAAACGGACGCTATCCCGATATCTTCAGCGTCTTGAAGGCGCAAAAGCCAGACGCGACGACCGCCGCCGTTTACGACTGGGACGGTATCGGATACCTCTTCGATAAGAACGCCGTCGACGACAACAAGAGCGTCAAGGACACGGAAGAGGTTCTCGCGACCTTCCTCAAGCAGCTCGAAGCCAAACCGACCTACGCCTTCGCCTATTTCGGCGAACCCGACCATGTCGGCCACAATATCGGTTGGGGAACCCCCGAATATCAAGCGTCTCTCGTCAACGTCGACCGTTGCATCGGTATCATCCTCGCGAAGCTCGAAGAGCTCGGAATGAAGGACGATACGATCGTGTATTTCTCGTCGGATCATGGCGGAAGCGAAAAAGGTCACGGGAAAGCGCGAATGGATCATATGGAAGTTCCGTTTGTCGTTTACGGGCCTGGAATTGCGGCAGGAGAGATTAAGGACGTAGTGGCGAACTTCGACTGCGCGGCGACGGCGGCGTGGCTCCTGGGTCTTGAACGTCCGCAAGCGTGGCGCGGACTTCCGACTTATTCGATCGCGAAGTAATTTAGTATCGAATTGTAACTGTAAAGTAAGGCGTTCCCGCATCCACGGGAACGCCTTTTGTTTATCTAAATTAACTGTAGCTCTTGACATAGAATTAACGTATCAAAAATAACAAGAGAAAGCAGAAATTTGGCATATAAAGTATAAATCTATGTAAATCAAGAAGAGAAACGAATTTATGTTAACAATCAATCATCGATACAGCTTAAATCATTCAATAGTATAGAGTTCAAGAAAAATATTCTTTTATTTTTTCAATAATTTTTTCTCTTCTCAACATGCCGCTTTATCTCCTTTAAAAATCAACGCTTAGGCAATGAGAGTTTCCTGTCTTACCCATTCCCAGTCCAAATTAAACAGTTTTTCCACTTTCATAAAACAAAGTTTCATTTAAAATCTCCCTAAGTCTGAGAGTACCGTGTAGAAAAATATTTTTAATAAACGGTCTCTCCGGCCCGTGCGCGAGCGGCGTTTTATACGATAACGTCGCGGGGCGTCGTCGAATTCTTGCGCTGTCCGTATCTTCGCAAATTCGAGAACGCCCCGTTAGCGCGTGTTTGCGATCAAAACGCGACGTCTTGGGGCGAACTCAAAAGAAATTTGAACCATGCTGTTTCTGAGAGTTCGTATCGTTGCGTTTGTGGCGATCGCCGAAGACGTTCGAGATAGGTTCGTCGTCCTTGGGGACATAACGACGGCGAAAAGGCTTGTCTCGAACGTAGTGTGCTTGCGATTTGCAAGTATTAGAAGACCGCCCCTCGGAGCCGCGTAAAAAATTGGCGGATCACGGTTTCGCGAGCCCCCTCACGGGAGCTCGGAAGACGCGCTGTTAGAGTGCGCCATTGTACGTACTCTACCCTTCCCTCATTCCGAGGCGGGATCTTTCTAATGCTCTCAAGACGCAGGCATATCAAAGTATCGAGAAAGAATTACGAGAAGGGTCCGTATGATGAAAAACAAAAAGAATCGTTCTTTCAGAACTCATGTTCTCCGTCTTGAAAATCTAGAAAATCGCGAGATGCTCTCCGTCTCAACGTGGGAAGCTCCCGCCGTCGCTTTGACCGCGCAGGCCGCCGAAGTCGCCGCCGCCAATACGCAAAACGCTCCTATCGATCTCTCCGCCGCTCAGCTGGAAGACTCCGTAGACTTTGTCAACGCCGGCAAAAGCGACAACCAGTTCAACGTCTCCTGGAACGCTATCGACGGCGCCGAC
>CAVGEG010000029.1:4205-6029 GCA_963628165.1 Paratractidigestivibacter sp.
TGGAAGCCCGCCCCCTCCGGGAATATGGCGATCTACCAGCGTACGACGGAACCCGTCTTCACCGTCTCCAACGTCAAACCCGGCGCTACGTGCGACTATCGCGTCACCGCCTACGACGCAAAGGGAACGCTCCTGAAAGCGATTTCTTTCACCTATACGACGCCTGTCGACTGTGTGCCTGTCGAGCTCACCGCGCCTCAGTATTACTACAACGGCAACACGATCGACGTCGTCTTGAAAAACGCCGACGTCGCGACCGCCGATATCTCCTGGTACTACGTGACCGAAGACGGCGACGTCGAAATCGAAGAAGCGAAGGAGCTACTCTCCTTCAAGCCTGAGAGCGCCGCCTACAACGTCAAAATCGTCGCAATCGGCGTCGGCGTCTCACTCGGTTCCTCCGACGAAGTTATCGTCCAAGCCGCCACCTTTAACGTCGGCACGAACGAACCATACGTCACGAACAACCGTACTTTCGTCACCTCTTGGTCTAAACTCGACGGCGGCGTAACCTACGTCGTCCAACGTTGGAGCAAGTTGAATAACCAATGGGCGACTATGGAGTCGACCCAAGTTACCGACGGCGCTTCGAGCAACGCGAAGATCACTCTTTCCGGCGATACCTTCTCCTACACCGTCCACATGAACGACGTAGAGATTACCAACGAATACCGCGTTCTCGTCAAAGACGCGGAGGACAAAGAAATCGCTTGGGAGTCCTTCACGTACTCGCCGCTCGGACTAACGATCGATAACGACGCCTTCGCCGACGATAATAAGACTATGACCGCACAGATCGTCCAGGACGACGTCGTTGCCGAAAACCAGATCTCCTACCAGTGGTACTGGTGGAACGAGGGCGAATTCATAGCGGGCAGAGGCGATTGGGAGGCGATTTCCACTGAAGCCTCCATCGAAGCGGAGAACGGGTACGTCTACAAACTTGTCGCGACCGATACCCTCAACGATCGTTCCGCGGTCGCCTATGCGAAGAAAGAGTGGAATCAAAGTCTCTCCTTCGTCTCCTTTGACGTCATTGAGGAACAGACGGAAACTACTCCCGGTCGGTTCTCCTTCACCTTCGAAGCGAGGGGACTTGACGCTGAGTCGTATCAAGACCAAATCCAGTTCCAATACTGGTACACCGGCGGCGAGTATGGCGTTTGGCTCGATGTGCCCGCTCCAACCTATTCAAGGCTATCAGGCGAACTGTTCACTTTCGAACACGTCAAGCCTAACGTCTACTCCACGATGGTTCGTTGCCGCATTGAGAATAAAGAAGAAAGCCAGTGGACCGATTGGGTCTACACCGAAGTTCCCTCCCTCGTCGTCACCACGACGAGAGACGTTGTCAACCACCTTGACGGGGTCGTCTCCCTCCGCGAAGCGGTCGAGTATTATGAGACGATGAAGGCGGCTGGAACCCTTCCCGAAAACGCCGCGATCACCTTCGATCCCTTTACCTTCAGGAGGGCGTGCGACGTCGTTATTGTCGAAACGACGTCGATTGCGATCACCGACTCGATCAAGATCGACGCCTCCGGTCTCGACCATATCCTCCAAGTGGCAGGCATTGGTCTCAGAACTCAACCCATCTTCACCGTCTCCGGCGAAGGCGTCGAAGCGGAGCTTGTCAACTTGTGCCTCGTACAGTATGGATATATTCCGACGAACGGCGTAATCGCCAGGGTCGCCGAAGGCGCGTCCCTTACTGTTACCGACTCCATGATCGAAAGGGAACACGCCATGGGGAACGGTAGCGCGTTCCACGTCGTCGACTCGACCCTCGTCGTCAACAATACGACCTTCAATAAAGTTCTAGCG
>CAVGEG010000029.1:6039-22589 GCA_963628165.1 Paratractidigestivibacter sp.
GTTCTAGCGAGGGACTCCGGAGACGGCCGCGCGATCTACGCCGACAACTCGACCGTTACCGTTGTCGGTTCGACGTTCTCGGGAAAAGTTTGGGCGCAACAGGGCAACGGCGGCGCTATCTATGTTACGAACGGCACGACCCTCACGATCGCCGACACGCGCTTTGACAATACGTGGACTAACGAAGGGAACGGCGGCGCTATCTATGTGGACGGCGGCTCCATTGTCTCTATCGTCAACACGACCTTCAACAATACCAGGAGCGAAGGCCGCGCTCGTTCCGGCGGCGCGATCTACCTCGTTGGCGGTTCTACGTTGACGATCGACAACTCGACCTTCATCAAGACGGAATCTTCCAGAAATGGTTACGGCGGCGTTCTCTACCTCGACGGCGCTTCCTCCGCCAAGATCAGCAACTCCTCGGTCAAAGACGCCAAGTCATACGCGATCTACGCAAAAGACAGGGCGTCGAGGGTTGAGGTTATCGACGTCGTCTTCAGAGGTTCCAGGCCATCCGACTTCGGCGGCGCGGGCGTCTTTGACGTCGTTACGACGACTAACGAAGCCGACGAAGCGACCGACACGACTCTCGACGAGACCCTCTCCGCCGCGTTTGTTGAACTCGACGTCGAGTCCTTCTTCGAAAACTGATCTTCACACAGCGCTCGACGTCGCGTCCATCCTTCTGCCCTAAAGCAAGACGCGGACCTCGCGCCTGCGTCCTCCTAATTTGGACGCTACGTCGACCCATTTTCGAAAAACGTCGGTATAACGTTGTTCTTCTTTCTTTATTTCTTTTGACGACGACAAAGAAGTCAGCGTTATACCGCGTCTTCCTAATAACTTGGAACGACGCCTCCCTCTCCGGCGCGAGATCCACGTTAATCTCACCGTTCTAATAAGAAACGTATCAAATACTAGCAATCTCTAAAAAAAATTTCCAATTCTTTTTTTCGACTCTCTATCGCGTCTATTAATACCTCGGAAACACCCTTCAACCCTTCCAGACTAGCGACGCCACTCCTACAAACGCACAAGCTAAGTTATCACAAAAACGCTTGTATTATTACATAATCAAAAAGCAAATACTATATTTAAAAAAATCGTCCATAATCTTAAAAAAGCAACCTAAGAATGCGGTTTTTAACGATTTGCAACGTCGTAATTACAAAACGCTTTCATAAATCCTTTATTGACGTTTTCTGACCTCAGATTAGAATAGGCCTCAAGCTCCCAGCCATAGGGTCGGGTAAGCCCTAATGGATGAAAGGAGAGACGTTGAGGAAGGTTTACTCTTTCCGGCGGCCCGCGTCTCTTGAGGCGTTTCGTAGCGAAGTTTTTGTCTGGTTCACAAAGCTCTCTGACGCTACGTCGCTAAGGCGGAGACGTACAGCCCGAAGGACTTTGACAATGCGACTTTCGGTTATAATTTCTTGCCATTCGAGGCCTCTTCGTTGGATTGAGTTCCCTAAACTCTTTCCGGTTGGTTGAGATTGCCAAGATATTTCCCTGTCTGTTTCTCCGAAAGCATCTCACCCACGCGTTTGGAAGTCCTTCGGGCCCTCGTTTTTCACTCCCAAGACCCATCCCGTAGAAACTTTTGACTCTACTAATCCTCATTCGCGTTTCAGCTCTCCTACCGTAGAAATATCCCCTTGCCTCCCCTCGCCGCCAGGGTCTCTATCTCTTGCTTAACGCTACGCGTTTAATTCTCTTCTCATAAATTACGCTCATGTCAGCGTCAAAAAAATAGATTCGCATAAAATTTTTCTATTGACGGTATTTTATGAACGTTTAAAACTTTCGACAAGGGTGAGAGGTTACGGCTCCGTTGACCACGGGGATTCGTTCAGGTTTGTCTCGTCGTCCGGCTGTCTCAAGAGTCGGTTCGAGACCGATCCAGTTCGAAATCGTTGCTCTCTTTGTCGTCGTAAATCGTACTGAGTTTTTACCCAAACGTTCGCTAGCTTCAAGCTCTAAGCGCGCCAAGGGGAAGACTATCCCATGTTGGCGTTCATTTTCGTAGTTTTCAAAAAAAATAGACCAAGCCCGCTCTTTTCGCGCCATCCGCGTGAAAAGCGCGCAAATGACGATTCACTCGACTTTATAGAAAGGAAAGGAGACGCAAATACGTCGCCTATCGGCTTCTAAAGGAGCTCTTTACGTTTAGCGCTCCGCGAAAATCGCGAAATTTCATCCGGACTCGCGCCGCGCCAACGACAAAAGGCTGACACTCGCTCCCTCGCGTAAAAGCCCTCTTTATCCGGCGGGCTTTCTCAAACGCCGAGCGGAAACGCCGCGAGTTAAAAACAACGCCTCGATTGAGACCCGATCGTTCAAAGCTTCGCTAATCGTCCTTGCCCTTTTGTCGAGAGGAGATTCCTTCTTGTTTTATCCGCGCGCGAATCGTTCAGGTTTGTGTCGCTCTAGGGGCGAGCGCCCCAAACACAACCTCGACGTCTTACGTCACGCCAAATTAAACAACGCTTTTTGTGTTGTCTAAACATTATTATCGATCAAATCTAACGTCCGCGATCGAAGGAGGCATAACTCCGCCGTACGCGTTGACCAACATATAGGGAAGAGCTTGTAAAAATGAAAACCGAAAAGGATCGTCCGCCTCCTTTCACTTCGCTTTGAAACGCCCGACGACGAACTTTCTAGCGGTCTCTGCGTGATCGACTCGCCCGGTATCGATCCTGGCGCCGATTATGGAAAAAACACAGGGAAATCACCCAGCGCATTCTCAACGAAGAGGCCGACGCGCTGATCTTTCTCTTCCCCGCGTATCAAGCCTGCACGCAGTCATTCGAACAGTTCCTCGAAAACCAACGCCACGCGGAATATCTCATGAAAGACGCCGTCTTCATCGTTACTTTGACGAATAGAGTTCCCGAGGATGAACGGGACGACGTCGTTCAATTCGCCAAGACAAATCTTCGTAACAGACTCAACTTGAAAGATCCCCTGGTACTCTTTTGCTCCGCCGCCCTCTCTGGAAAAGACCCCTATTGAATCAATCAATTCAAAGAATTTGAGGCGACCCTAATGGAAAAGTTGGCCAAGAACAGAAAGCGAATTGTTACCGAAAGGCTGGTCAACTTGTCCAACAAATTGCTAAACTCGATTCTGGGTGAAGTTGTCGCGCAAAAATCCGCTCTTCAGGAAAGACTTAACGTTCTTCAATCCCACACCGTACCGAAACTTACTTCCGTAAGAAGTGAAATCCACGCAAGATAATCTTGTTGCCAGCGACCAGCCCGTTTACTTAGAAATCCAAAGTGAATATGGAGCGCAGGAGAAGCGCTCAAACGTTCCATTTGGCGTAACGAAGAAACTCAAAACCGCATCGTCGGCGTCTTACAGCAACTAAAAGTAATCCAATAAACCGGGTATAAAATGAACGACGCTATCTACATGAAGCTCGACGTGTTGGCGGAACAGGCTGGAGACAACGACCTCAAGAAAACCTATAACGACGTTCGCGTATCGATTCAAAAAAACGTTATAAAGCGCTATGTGATCTTGGGCGACGTCAACTCGGGAAAAAGCACAATCGTCAACATCTTCGCGGGGAAAAGAAACTTCCCGTTTCTTTGAAATCGCACGAACACGGGGAGGTTGAGATTGTCGATTCCGCTAAGGGGAATTGCCGATGGATTGAACTAAGCACTACCGCTTACCTTAGAAAAGACTTGGAGGACGTCCAATCCCCTTTGTGGACGGTCGACTCGGCGATCTACCTCTTCTCGGCGACGACGCCCTTTTCGTAGCAGGACGTCGCCGCAATCGCCGCCTGTTTTGCTCTCGGAATCCCTTGCGCGTTTGTCCTCGACAAGTTGGGCGTCGGCGACGAGGCGGAACGGAATGAAATTATTGAGTATATCAAGACTTAATGCAAACGTCAGTTCGGCGTCGACGCCCTCTTGATCGTTAATCCTAAGAACGAAGAAGAAACAAGACAAGCCGTTATGGCGCTTTTTTCCTCCGCGCAAGACAGCGTTGACGCGAGAGACCGTCTCTTCGCGTTGAATTACGCTAAGGAGTTGAAAGCGCGTCTTATAGTCAAATACGACGCCGCGAACGCTACGTTCCAAGCTCTTTCCGAGCAAGAAAATCAAGCGAAGCAGAAAATCCTCAACGAGAAACTCGCCTGGGACAAAATCGGTCTTGATCTTGAAGACCGGAAACTCAAACTCATCAACGCGGCGACTAACGAAACGGATCGCCTCTACGCCGATTGCGTCGCGACTTTTACGGAGAAGGCGGAGCTCGCCAAATCCCCGAAGGATTGATGGAAAAATTCCCTTGAAACAGAGTCCCGGCAAGAATTTGAAATAATCTCGAAAGGGCGACGGGCACGACTGAATTCACGTATGACCGTCGAGACATGGGGCGCTCCCCCTCGGCGGTCTTTGCGTTTCTACCTCCCAAAAATCATTCTCCGACCACAAAGACAATTCCGCACAAGCCTCCCTCTGTCGATCGTCGTCTCCTTATGTCCGCGTCCCATTCCAGTCTCACGCTCCACATCAGACGCCGATATGCCCTCGAACGACAATCTTCATCAAACCAAACGCCTCTCAGTCCGATTCGTCATTTTTCGGCGCCCTCTTGTTAAACACACAATGAGCCTCAACGGTTCAAAAAGCGCTAAGTTTCTTGTAGTATACAATACTAAAAGCTGCCATATTTAACATAATTCTATGCCAGCTAAAAGAGAAAAATTCGGAAACAATGTCGAAATTCTGATAAAATTTGAAATTAGAGGCTTGCCAAAATAAAAAGAGGGTTAAAATATAAAAAGAACGTTCGGAATTCTCCAGAAAGATTAGAGCTGGAAGAATCCTTGTGTTCCTCCTAATGCGCGTCTGTCGTCGACGCGTTTGGTTGTCCTTTCGTTTTTTCGTCGTCGCGAAAGTCAGCCTTCTTAATTCGTTGTTGTTGACTCTTGTCCCATTGCTTTGGGAGAAGGGTTGTTTTGCTTTTGGCTATGCGAGTCTTTTCAAAGAAGATTGGCGTCGCTCTAGGATGTGTGCGCTTGTAGGTTATTGGCTCTAAACCTTTTAAGCAAATTAATCAACGCATCAATGCTACTTCCCAGTTGTTGATGCGTTTAGATAAATAATCCATGAAAAACGGAAGTCGGCAAACAACTTCCATACTGCGCGGACGTCGAGCTTGACGCAAAGCTCCTCGACGACGCATTCATTAGAACAAGAAGACAGATTGGCTCCTTAATCAGAGGGTTCTTTCTCGTCTTTCTCGAGGGAAAGGACGTGTCCCAAGCGCGTCCTTTCTTTTTTCTTGCTAGCGGCCAGTTTCTCCTTCTGATCTCTGCAAAGTCCTTGAGAAAAAACAAAAGCAACAAATATTCTCAAATCAAACGAATTCTTAGAACATAGCGAAAATATGCCATACGCAAGACTCTTTTCTAAAAAAAACATTTTTTAGAAAAGAGTCTTGAAAGAATAAAATCCGATCCTAGATTACAGCCAGAACACCGAGAAGATCATCTATAGCATTGGACACAGAGATAGGATTTTTCTTGTTCTACTGATTACGCGTCTGTCGTCGGCGCGCCATGTTGCTTTTCGTTTTAGTCGTCGTGGTGAAAATCGACCTTCTTAGCGCGTAGCGTTTGTCTTGTATTCCGCCTTCGCGGGACAATGCGGCCGTTTTGGGATGGTATACGCTTGTCGAAGTCTAGCTTGTCGCGCGCTACGTCTCAGAAGTCCTTCGTAAACGTTATATCTGCCGCGTGTTTGAAACGTCCTTAACGACGTATATAGAAGGAAGGTTAATTATAATGAAAACACGCCAAGTATCAACCTTAAGACCCGATTCCTCCGGCTTGAAACTCTCGAAAACGGCGCGCTTCTCTCCGCCGCGCCGTGGTTCGCCCCCGTCGACTCTCTCGACGACGAACTCGCGCTCCTCTAATCCACGATTCGTACTCGTCTATCTCATGAAAAAGGACGCGTTTCCCTACGAACGCGTCCTTTTTAGTACCCGACGTCTACGCCATTCGTCCAATAAAAGAAGAGGCCCCGAGAAAATCATTGGGGCCTCTTCTCATTTCTTGATAATCCAGGCGCGTTATCGAAAGAGTCGCGTTCCGACGAAGAAGCGCGGCAGGAAGCAGATCAACCGCGCGCGCGCCGCGTCGACGCCCTCCTCGACGGTAAAGCGCAGTTCGACGCGCTCCCCCGTCGCGGAGCGTCCGGAACGCGTCGACGCGTCCGGAGCGACAAGGCGCGAATCCTCCGCGTCGGGCGCAAGCGCGAAATCGTAAAGATCGTACCAGACGCGGTGCGAATCGAACGCGTCGAACGCCGCGTCGTACTTGAGCGCGATCGTCGCGACGCTTTGCGTTCCGTCGATCTTGAGCGGCGAAAGCGCGAGCGTCAGCCCCAGCGAGCGGTAGACGCGCTCCTCCTCCAACTTCTCCGGGAACGCGAGCGCCCAAGGACGCGCCTCCGCCCCCACGACGACGTCGAAAAGGATTCCCGCCTCGAGCTCGCGCGCCTCCTCCTGCGTCGCGGAGGAGAAATACGTTTCGTAGTCGACATGTCGCGCGTCAAAATCCGGCTGAAGTTCAGGGGAAGAAAAGCGCGAACTCGGGATCCAGATCGCGTTCGTCTCGGGGTCGCGCGTCGCGCAGCGGCTCAGCTCGGGGGCGAGCCATACGACGCGCAAGGGAACGCGCCACGAAAATGTCAGCGTCGCCAACCGTCGCGCCGCGCTCGAATCGACGTCAGCGACCGCGTCGACGGCGGCGGCGACCGATTCGCGCGTTTCGATCAGTTCAAGCGTCTCGGAGAAGTCGATCCGCGCGCCGAAGGCGTCTTTCGCCGCGGCAAGGCTCGCGAAGCGCGTCTCTTCCTCCGCGCGTTCAAAGCGAAGTCGCGCGTCGTATCCGATCTCCCCGTCGGTAAGGAACGCGCGGTCGGACCAAATCGGTTCGAACTCCCAGAATCGGCGAGTCAGCTCCCGCGTCGCGGCGTCGCGACGCGCTAACCGCGGAGAATCGCACCGCCACAGAAGGTCGAAAAATTCCTCTTCGAGCGCGGAAAGTCTTTCCGCAGAAAGGGGAGTCCAGGAGAGTTCGCGCGTCATTCGTCGAGCTCGATTATTCCCGCGTCGCCGACGAGTCGCGCAAAAGCGTCGCGCGTCGCGTCGTGATGCGTCATGAGAATCACCTGTTGGCGTGGAGACGCGAAGTTGCGTAGCGCCTCGATCGTCTTTTCGACGCGGCGGTCGTCGTATTGCACGAGGACGTCGTCCGCCAGAAGGGGAAGCGGTTCGCGATCGAGCGCGTATTCTTCGACGAGCGCGAGACGGATCGCGAGGTACAGCTGCTCCCGCGTTCCCTGACTGAGCGCGTCGAGCGGCTTCGTCTCCCCGTGCGTCTCGACAAGATACCCCATCGCGGCGCCGTCGTTAAAGCGCGATTCGTCCGCGGTCGTCGCCACGCTTCCTCGACCTTTGCGTCCCTTCCCCTCCGTCGCGTCCGCGGGGTAGATCCTCTCGTACGCCCCGTCCGTCACGTCGCGGAAAAGGCGACTCGCGCGCTCCAAAATTCGCGGGACGCGCGTCTCCTCAAACTCGCGTAAAGACGCGTTGAGCGCCTCGTACGCCAACTTCAGCGGCGCGTATTCCTCGATCCCCGCGCTCAGCGACGCCAGCGACGCCGCATACGCGTACTCCGCGTTGACGCCACCCGTCTTTTTCAACTCCTCTTCGAGATCCTTCCTCTTCGAGAAAAGAAGCTCCCGCGCGTGCGCCGCGTCTTCCGCCCGCGCCGAGAGCGTCTCCGTCGCCTCCTGGAGCGCGGCGCGAAGCTCCTCGGGATCGCGCTCGCTCAGCCGCGCGACGGCGTCCTCAAACTCGGGGGATCGCGCGTCGAGATTCAGCGCCGTCGCCAACTCCCACCGCGCCGCGTCCCTCGCGCTTTTCGCCGCGCGATATTCCTGCGCCAATTTGCGGAACTCCGCGAATTCTTCCTCGCGCGCGACAAATCGCGACCATAGCCCCTTGTACGCGTCCTGGATCGTTTCGATCTTCTCTTCCACCTTCTCGAGAAGGAGCGCGTCTTGCTCCTGCGCCTTCGCGCGTTCCCGGTACGTGTTCTCCGCGTCGCGCGCGCGCGTCGCAAGCTCTTTCCACCTGTTCAGGGGCGTCAGATATTCCCCGTCGGGAAGGTCGGAGGCGCCAAGCTCCTGCGCTAACGCGCGAACGGCGCGTTCATGCGCCTCGAATCGCGTCTGCGTCGCATCGAACTCGGCGGCGGCGCTCTCGAATTGTCGCGCCGCGTCCCGCCATTGACGCAACCCTTGGAAGAAGAGGAGAAGCGCGTTCCAGCTCCGACGCGCTTCGATCCTCGCGGGGGGCGCGATCTTCTGTAGAAAATAGTCGAGGTCGGCGGCGAGAGCGTCGCGTTCGTTAGCGCGCGCGGTCAGCGCGGCCTCTTCGTCGCGAAGTTCCGCCTCGACGCGACGGCGTTCGTCGACGCAACGCGCGTATTCGGCGACGCGCTCTTGGCGACGTTTCGCGTCTTCTTCGAGTCGTCTCCAGCGTCGCGCGGCGTCGTTGAAGCTCTTTAGGAGCGACTCGAGGGTCGCGACGGGCGCGTCCAGCGCAAGGGGCGTCGAGGGGTCGTAGTCGAACTCCGCGCCCCAGTCGGCGGCGATTTCAGCGCTACGCGACAAGAAAGCGTGAAACTCGAGCGCAAACGCCTCGACGTCCTTCTCTATCTCCGCCAATTCGTCGAGAAGCCCCGCAAGCGCGCGCCATTCGTCGAGCCACGCCAAAAGCGCGTCCATACTCCACGCGGCGCAGAAGTCGAATCCCCCTTGCGCCAAAAAGAACTTCGTTTCCTTTTCAATCTGCGCGGCGGCGTCGACGCTCGCGGCGAGGCGCATTTGATTCGCGTCGCGCTCATGCGTCTTCGCGCTCAAATCGCGGCGCAATTTTTCGACAACCCCCTTCTTCTCCGCGCTTTCGCGCCTCTTCTCATGAAGCGCGTCCGTCTCGTCGACGCCGCGCTTGAAGGCGCGAACCGCGTTGAAAAAAATCTCCTCCTCAAGCGCTAAGATTCTCCCCTGCTCGAGATACCCCGCGACGACGTTCCACTGCGCGTCGCGCCGTTCCCGCGCCTCCGCGAGGAGAGCCTCCACGTCCTCCGTCGTCGCCCCGAGCGCCTCGAGTTCGCGCTCAAGCGCCTCCGCGTCCTTCTCCGCGCTCTCGTATTCCTTACGACGCTCTTCAACGACCTCTCGCGCCCCCGCGTACTTCTCAAGAAGAACGTTCGTCGCGATCGGCAAGACGGCGTCTGGATTCTTCAGGAGAAGCGCGTCGAGTCGCGCGCGCGCGGGATAATCCCCCGCGGCGTCCCCCAGCGCGGCGGTCGCAAGGCGGCGCGTCGTCTCTTCGATCTTCGCGCGTTTGCGACGATAGTCCTCCAAGCCTTTTCGCGCGGATTCCGCGCGCCCGCGTTCCTTCGCCAAGAGCTCCGTCTGCTCGACGAGTTCGTCGGCGTCCTTCCGCGCGTCCTCCCTGAGCGCGTCGAGCGCCCTCTTCGCGTCGTCGAGCGCGACGGTCGCGCGTTCAAATTCGCGTCGTTTCGCCTCAACGCGCGGCTTTTCGTCGCGCAACGCGTCGTCGAGGGAGAGTTCTTTGCGCGCCTGCGACTCGAGCTCTTGCGCAAGGGGCGCGGGGAGCGCTCGCAAACGCGTCGCAAACGCCTCTTCGCGCTCCTTGTCGGTCGCGTCCGACGCGATCGCGCCGAGCTCTTCCAGATCCTCGAAAAGGCGACGACTTCGTTCAAGTAAGACGCGCCGCGATTCTTCGAGCCCGCGCCTCCCGTCCTTGAAGGACGACGCGGTCGCAAACTGCGCGTCGATCGCGTCGTACCGCGCGGCGAAGACGGGATTTCGCGCCGCGTTCGCGCTTGCGACGCCCAGCTCCGCGTCGGCGACGCGCGTCTTGAGCGTCTGCGCGTCGCGCCGCGCCTGCGCGAGTCGTTCGAGTATCTCCCCCGCGCTCTCCTCCGTTCGCGCGTCGCACTCTAAGAGCACGGCGGCGGTGTGTCCGCGCGAAAGAAGCTGTCGCAACTTCTCTTCCGCCGCGGCGTAACGCTCCTTCGCGTCGAACGCGCCAACTTGAGACTCCGCAAACTTCGCCAAACGCTCCGTCTCACTCAGCGTCCGACTCGCGCGTTTCGAATCCTCTTCAAGCGCGCGCGTCTCGCTCTCAAGGCGCGCTATCACGTCCGTCGCGTTCGACCCGCGGCTACCCTTCGCCTCGAGAAAAGACTGTATCGCGCACTGAATCTGCGGCTTCTTCTTACCCTTCGGAAGATACAGCGCCTCCATTCGCTTCTTCAGTTTGTCGCGCGCCTTCGTAAATTGTTCCGCGTTACCAAACGCAAGACCGTAGACCGTCTCCGAAAGCTTCTTCGACGTCAGACGCGACTCCCCCGTCGCGATCTCTCGATACGAAATCCCAAAGAAATTCGCGAAAAAGTCGCGATTCACCATCCCGCCCCCTAAGAACGCGGTCAGTTCCTCGCGCGTCAACGCCGTCCCGTCGAGGCGCGCGTTAAACTCCAGCTCTGGATCCCCCTCCTGCTCCCAACGACGCGCTATCGCGCCGCGACGACCGTCTTGCGTCAGAAATTCAAGCGTTCCCTCCGCGTATCGCGCCTCCTTCGAAAAGGGAGGGTACTCCCCAGACGTCTTCGCGTAACCGAAGAGCATATTGCGCATAAAACTCAAAAGCGTCGACTTTCCCCCTTCGTTACGCCCGTGCGCCAAAAAGATCGACTGCGTTTCGTCAAATTCCACGCGCCGGTTCCGGAAGATTCCATAAGAGCTTAGCATCCCCTTCGAAATTCGCATCTTCGTCCTCGCAATACTTATCCTATTCGCTATTAGTAGAGATAAAGAGAAACCGTCAGGGGGCGATCATTCGTTCGCTGCGCGTTGCAACACGTCCGCAAGCGCGTCGATCGCGCGTTCATTCCACTTCGCAAGGTTTCGCGCGTCCGTCCAATCGACGACGTGTTCCGCCATAAATTCTTTGCGATACTTCCCGAGCGTCTTCCCGAGTTCGTCGAGTTCCGGCGCTTCCGCCGCGACGCCCTCCCTCGCGCTCTCTTCAAACGCCGATCCACGCGCGTCAAGACGCTCCTTCAACGCCTTGAGAGCCCCGCGATCCCAGAAATCCGCGGGAATCGGCGCGCGCGCTTCGTCTATGTCGAAACTCTCGATCTTAAAGCGCTCCTCAAGCGTCCCGAGCGCCGCGCGAAGTTCGCTATAGATTGTTCCTTCAGAAAGATCTTCGCGCTGCTCTTCAAGCTCGCGATAGAGAGACGTGCGCCCCGACAAAACGACGCGCGCCGCCACCCCCCTATTCTCCGCCTCCGAAAGAAGCTCCGCCGCCTGCGCGCGCAAAAGAGAACAGAGCGACGCGCGTGGATCCGCCTCCCCTTCGACCTCCTCCAAATCAAGACGCGCCGTATACCACCGATACGCGTCCGACGCCACGAAGCGCGGAGAACCCTTCAAACGTCCGTTTTCCACCTCCGCCAAGAAAAAGCCTTTGCTGTGCGTCCCGTCCCAGTTCTCGCTCTCGTTGATATGACGCGCCTGCGTCGTGCCGCTGTACGCGATGAAAGAATCGAGGGACGCGTCGAAGATCTCCCTCTTATGCTGATGACCAAGCGCCCAATATTGATACCCTTTGCGCTGAAGCTCCGCGACGCTCGTTGGAGCGTACACGATCGTCTCGCCGCTATCACCTTCGAGCCCCGTGTGCAACACGCCGATATTATACGCGTCGCGCTCCGGCTCAGGATATTTCGCCGCGAGGTTCTTCACGCATTTCGCCTCCGGATAGCTCTGACCGACTATCGCGATCCGCTCTCCGTCCTTCTCGAAAAGAAAACGTTCCGGGGACTTCGTCGAAAAGATCTTCACGTCGTCACCGAAGAGACGCTCGCGCATATTCTTAATGATCGGGTTCGCCCCGTCGTGATTCCCAAACGCAAGAAAGACGCGGATCCCGTTCTCGGCGAGCTTCCTGAACTCCCTCCCCGTCCAGACCCCCGTCTCCCGATCGTCCCAGCGACCGTCGAAAAGATCCCCCGCGATAAGCGCGAAATCGACCTTCTCGTCGATCGCGGTTTGCACGAGATTCTGAAACGCGGCGCGCGTCGCGGCGCGCACCGACTCCGCGACCACCCCGTCTTTACGCGCGAGCCCGCGCATCGGCGAATCGATATGCAGGTCGGCGGCGTGAATAAATTTTACGGACATAAGACTCCCCTCCCGCGACGCGAAAAGAAACGTCGCGCGCTTCGCCCCTCGCGCGAGGGGACGTCTGTTCTGCGCGTCGACTAGCGACTAATTACTGCCTTTCGCTCCAAAAGATTCCGCGTCTCCTGGGAACTGGAGCGACTTCACGTCCGCGATGTATTCGCGCAACCCTTCGTCGATCGTCCGATGAAGGTCGCGATAGACGCGCGCGTGCTTCGGAACCCCTTCCGGCCCGTGATTCGTGAAATTGAAAATATCGTGAAAGACGAGAACCTGACCGTCGCAGTCGACCCCCGAGCCGATCCCGATCGTCGGAACGCTCAGAGCGCGCGACGCTTCCGCCGCGTAATCGCGCTGAACGCACTCCAAAACGATCGCGAAAGCTCCCGCCGCCTCAATCGCCTTCACGTCCTCGATCAATCGGTCGACGTCGCGTTGCACCTTATAACCCGACGCTTTCACGCTTTGGGGGACGAGCCCGCAATGTCCGACGACGGGAATCCCCGCGTCGACGACGGCGCGAACCGTCGCCGCGCGTTTGACGCCCCCTTCGATCTTGACCGCGGTCGCGTTCGTCTCCTTGAGAATCTTCGCGCACGCGCGCACCGCTTCGTCGGAACCTAACTGACAATATGGAAACGGCACGTCGACGACGACGAGCGCGCGCGTCGTCGCGCGTCGCACCATCTCAGCGTGATAGATCATCTCTTCGAGACGCACACCCAGCGTCGTCGGTCGTCCTTGAACCACCGTGCCGAGACTATCCCCGACGAGGATCATGTCGATTCCCGCCGCGTCTTCAAGGGACGCCGTCGGATAATCGTACGCCGTCGCCATCGTGATCTTTTCGCCCGACTCCTTCATCTTGAGGATCTTCTGCACGGAAAGCGCGCCTTGTTTATTCGCCATCGTTATTTTCTCCTTAATGATCTTCTCCTTAATGAAAGTACGACGCACGTTTCACTTGCGCGACGTTTCCTGATTATACCCCTTCTCCGCGCTCGCGCGAGGGCGCGTCGTATTCGATTTTTTCTCCTTAGCTCCTCATTTCTTCTCCGAGTCCTCCTCCAGGAGTCTCCACGGGGAAGTCGTGAGGGATTTCATGTATTCGTGCCCATAATTGATGGAGTTGGTGTGTCGCGGAACGTGGTTGAAACGCTCGGGGGGTATGTCGGCGTTGCGGCAAATATTGGCGTATTCGACGGTGAAATATGGCGGATCGTCGACGTTCAAGGCGCTGTAGAACGCGAGTTTGCACGGGAACGGTCGCTCTTCGCCGTGCGCGTCGCGAACCATGAAGAAGTAGACGTCGACGCGACCGGGGAGATACTCCTTGATATAGTCGGGAATTTCGGCGCCCTCGAGATTCACGCGCGCCTGATCCCATAGGCGCGAGTTCGCCTTTCCGACAACGCGCTTGATCGCGTTCTCGGGAGCGAGCGCCGATTCGCTCTTCGCGTCGGCGGAGACGTACTGCGGCGCCAACTCGAAGTCGTAATAATAAAGGAGGCGTCGGAGCATCCCCGCGATCCCGCCGAGGCCGGGCATCCCGTTCATTCCGCAATTCTTCTTGGCGGCGTTGCGCGGAAAACAGAGGGATTCTTTCAGATACGCGTTCGCTTCGTCGTCGAGATGCTCCGTTTCGGACTCGATATCCTGGATGCTGATCTCCTTGATGAGCGCGTCGCTTCGCTTCTCGAAGACGCCGTCGGCGACCTCAACGGCTCGGATTTCGCCGTCGGCGGTGGAGTCGTAGCGCCAGATTCGGCGTTCGACGTCGCACGCGATTTCCATCGTCAGGTCGAAGGGAATATCGCCGGGAAGAGGCTCCGCCTCGGGGTCGAGGGAGGCGTTGACGAGGAACATGGTGCGGCGTAGCGCGGGGCGCAGGGAGGCGTCGTACCGCGTCTGGAGGATGGTGAGTTCTTCGTAGTGGTAGCTTCCTTCGTAGTCGCATCCGAAGCCGTCGACTCGAAACGCGGCGTCGAGCGCGAGAGACTTGAGCGTTTCGAGATAATCGATGGAGTCGCGAATAGCGCGCTCTCCGTCGGTCATGATGATCGACTTGGCGGAGATAGCGGCGAGGTTGGCGTTCTGGGCGTTGAGAGGGACGGCGTCGGGACGGAGAGCGACGGCGGCGAAGAGTACGACGGGGAACGCGAGCGCCAATAGGATGAAAACACGACGCATAGGGGTAAAGTCTCCTAAAAATAAGTTGCGGAGATTTTAGTCAAAATTAGGAGTCGAGTCAAGCGTCGTCATAACGCGCGGGACGCTTCTATTCGTTACAATCGCTTTTTTGAACGTGAGAAATAGAGAAAAGGGGTAAAAAAGGATGGAAAAAGTTTCAGGGGGAGGGAGTACGAGTCGAAAGAGCGGTAGAGGAGGCGTCTCTTTGAGGCAGACGACTCCGATAATACGTAATTTAACGCAGGCGCCAGTCGAACGTATTTTACGGGCGCAGGATCGTTGATATTACGCGGAAGCGGCGTCTTTTTTGTTGAAAAAGGGCGTCGACGTGGTTATACTTAGAATTAGTGTATAAGACTCAGCGCGCGCCTGGTGTAGACGCGCGCGCGGGTTCGGCTAAGCGCGAGCTTGGGCGCCCGGAGTAGTAGAAGTATTTAATAATCAGATATTTGTATTTGTCGATCTCGTTGATTTTTGCGTCAGCTCGTCGTCGCCCGGCGTTACGTCGGCGTCGCACGTCGCCACAGCCTTTGGGAGACCTCGAGTTTCCGCAACCGCACGCGCTTTAAAATCATCGACTTGACGCCTCGAAAGGGAGAGATAAACAGATGCGTAACAAGGCGCTATTACTGGCTCTTACTGTTGTCGTCGCTTGTGGCGCTGGTCCGATGCGCGGCGCGAATCCTGCGGTCGTTCCTGGCGCGCGTCAGCAAGCGGCTCAGCCTGCCGTCGCCCAAATCGCCTTCAAAGGCGCCGCCGGTATGACGATCCAGTGGGACGTCGCTCAAATCGGCGCGTTCGACTCGATTCCCGTCGTCTGCAAAGACACGAAAGCGATCTTCCAGAACTTCCAGACCGCTCATAGCTATCGTCTCAAGCTCGCCAATATTCCGAATCGCGACGATTTGACACTCTACCCGACGCTGACGATCAACGCCGTCACGCCGCGTACTCGCGCTTACCTCGATCACAACGCGATTCCCGTCAAATTCACCGAAAACGACTTTGACCAAGTCCAAAACGGAAACTTCGTCACCAAAGTCATCTTCCTCCCCTCCGCGCAGTATCAGAACCTCGCTTTAGCCGGCGGCGTCGACACCATTGTCAACACCCAGCTCCCCGCGGGGGCGGATCCGATCGTCGAAGCTCAGAATCGCGGCGCGATCCTCGCCGTCATCCAGATCGGTAATAAAGACCTCTCGCTCGACGGTTCCAACCTCAGCGGTTCACTCTCCGCGACCGTTCCCGGCGAACAGATCCCGATCTCCGGCGTCAACGTTCCCGCTTGGGGCACGCCCGCTCAGAACAGCGAAAAGAACGTCCTCGAGCTCCCCACCGTCCCCGCGCCTAAAGAAGAACCCCTCGTCACCCCTGTGCGACCCGTTCCTTCCACCAGCGTTCCCGAGGTCGAGCCCGACTGGCTCCAGCACTAATTCATGACGAAGTTCCGAGATTCCTTCGGAGCTTCCCACTCCTTAACGTTTCGTCGCGAGTCGTTTTTTCCCGCAGGCTTTGCGCCCCGCGCGCTTGCATAGACGTCGGGTTACTCTAACGACTCGCTTTTTTTCACCCTTCTTTTGGCGGGTTGCCGGTATGTTGAACTTGCGATCGTTACCCTTTGGAAAGACTTTCCTCGCCCTCGCGGCGTTGACGCTCTCCCCTTTCGTCGCGTCTCTCGACGCTCAAACGACGAACCCTTCCTTTGCGCGACCCGCTCACCCGACTGGTCAACTCGCGCAACAACGACTCGTCGGCGGAATGCGTAAAAAGGTTCAGCCCGTCGAGTGGAAGCTCCCCAAAGGCGTGCGCGTCGCCGTAGCTCAACCCGGAGAATACTGGGAAGCGCCCGATAAAACGAATCTTTTCGGTCTCGAACTCGGCTCCGTATACCGTTTTCGTATCGATCAGATCCCCGCGTATCCCGACGCCGAGCTCTACCCCACTGTCGAACTTATCGGCGCCCTCAATCCTCCGACGGGTCGTCAATGGGATTTCCCCGTCGAGTTCGAGATTCCCGCGGAAGATCTCTCCCTTGCGGCG
>CAVGEG010000029.1:22599-25100 GCA_963628165.1 Paratractidigestivibacter sp.
CGGCTCCTTCGTGACGCGCGTGATCTTCGTCGAAAACTCCGCAAACGCGATGAACGTCGACGCTAGCGAAACGAACCGCGAACTCGTCTTAAACGTCCCTCAAACCGTCGATCCAGTCGTCGCCGCCGCTACTCGCGGGCGACCTCTCGCCATTATTCGCATCGGCGCAAGAGCCCCTCTTGCGGATCCCTCTAACGACGATCCCTTCTTCTTCGGGCTCCCACGCGTTGAATTCAAATCGGTCTCCGCCGAGATCTCCGCCGTCGTCGAACCTCAAGAATCCGAAGATTTGACTCTACCCCAAGAGGATTCCGACGCCCTCGCCCCCGTCGTGTCCGTCGAAGCCCAAGAGCCGCAAGAAGACGCGCGTCTCCTCGCTCCCGTTGAATCCGTCGACGCCGACGCGTCGGGCTCCGAAGAAATCGAATAATTTATAGTTTATCCTATCGAAGACTTGAAGAAGGGGACCGTGCGTCCCTTTTTCTTTTTCATACGCCGTGGAAAGGACCCCAAGTGTCATCCTCCGCCCCCTCCTCCTCGAACCGCAAACTCGCGGCCTCCCTTAGTCAAAACGCCTTCCGACTCGTCCTCGCGAGTCAATCGTCGCGACGCCGCGCCCTACTGCGCGACGACGGATACCGTTTCGCAGCCCTTCCCGCCGCGGAATGCGTCGAAAAGTACGCCCAAGCGCCCGTCGAATCCCCGAACGACTACGTCCGCGTCCTCGCGACCCTCAAGGCGCAAAACGTCGCCGCACGACTTTGCGGTCGCGTCTCCACCGCACGATGGGACGTTGCCCTCGCGCTACCCGGCGCCGCGCCCTTCCTCGTCCTCGGCTGCGATTCCGTCGCCGTCTGCAATGACGAAATCCTCGGCAAGCCACGCGATCGCGAAGACGCCGAAAGGATGCTCCGCGCTCTGAGCGGCTCCAAACACCGCGTCGTCACTGGGCTCGCCCTCTGGCGCGTCGATCCCCAAGATTACGCGTCGGGGCCCGACGTCGAGAAGCTCGAAGCCCGCGTCGAATCCTCAACTCTCCTGATGGAAGAGCTCGGCGAAGCGCGTCTCGCCTATTATCTCGACTCGAGACTCTGGGAAGGAAAGGCGGGCGCGTTCGGATATCAGGACGGAAACGACTGGCTAAAACTCGTCGAAGGAACCGAATCGAACGTCGTCGGACTCCCCCTCGAAGCGCTCGCCGACTCGATTTTGGCGCGTTTTTCTCATTGACGCAACGCGCGTTTTAGCGTATCCTTAGCGCAAACCAGCCGCACGCTTCTCTCGTAGAAAGGATTCGACGTGACAAGTAAGATAACCAGACGCGAATTTCTCCAAAGCGTCGGGGTAGGCGCCGCGCTTTTCGCCGCCCCGGCCCTTCATCTCTCGGCGCAAGAGCAGGACGCCCCTTTGCGACCGACTCTTCTCGAAGGGGACGCCGTTCCAGATCGTCCCGTCATAAAGATCGCCCACTGCTGCGATCCTCAGCTCGGCTTCGACGGCCCCGACGCCTATAACGCCGATCTCAAACGTCTCGAAAAGGAGATCGAAAAGGTCAACGCGTTGCGACCCGATCTCGTCTTCTTCGCCGGCGACATGGTCAACAAGTGCGAAGAACTCGACAAGGATTGGCCCGTGCTCCTCCAAAAGATCGACTCTTCGATCCTCGTCGCCCCAGGGAACCACGATATCCCCGAGCCTGTGACGGGAGAAAACGTCGCGCGATTTGTCAAAGTCTTCGACCGGGAATACTGCTCCCTCGAATTCAACGGGTGGCGCTTCATCGTTCTGAACACGCAGTATTGCCGTCCCGACAGCGACGCGACCCTCTATGCCGCGCAGGTCGAATGGATTCGCGAAGAACTCGCCAAGGCGAAAGAGGCGCGGCAGAACGTTATCGTTGGCTCGCATATTCCGCCGTATGTGAAGAGCCCCGACGAAGAGGACGCTTATTTCAATATTCCGTCGACGTATCGCGGGGAATACCTCAACTATCTTGTCACGCATAACGTACACTTCTACCTCGCGGGGCACACCCACACGACGCTTCAGCGCGAGTATAAGGGACTCCCGATTTTGAATGGGGAAACGACGTCAAGGAATTTCGACAAACGTCCTTTCGGGTTCCGTTTCCTGCAAGTCGATTCGAAGCTGAACTACTCGTGGACCTTCCATCCGGTGGAGTGACGACGCGTTTCGTCGGCCCTTACAATTCAGACAAGCCGTTCCTAAAAGGAGCGGCTTTTTTTTGGCGTCGCGACGACGAAGAAAAGAAGGGTAAGCGCGGGGAAGAAAGGGGCGCTTCGCTCTTCTCTTTTAGGTCTCGCCGTGCGATTGGTCGTGGGTTGGGGATAGTCGAGGCGTTACGCCGCGTTTTACATGAAAAATAAAAAGGACGAACGCGCTTCACGAGGAAACGCGATCGTCCTTCTTCTTAAGGATTGTATATCAACTAAGCGCTGAGCGCAGGATCACGCCTGAGGATTGTTGGCTTCGCGATTGGC
>CAVGEG010000029.1:25110-33581 GCA_963628165.1 Paratractidigestivibacter sp.
TCTTCGGTGACCTCGGGAATCTCGTTCTCATTGGAGACGGGACGATCGAGAGCTTCTTCTTCCTGCTTGAGAGGAGAGTAAGGAACTTCGGTGAATTCGGCGGCGTCCATGATCTTCTTGATGACTTTGCGTTCGATGATCTGGTTGCGGAGAACGTCCATATTGCCGGACTTCTCGATGCGCGAGCGGATGCGGCGCTGAGATTCGCCGGACTGAGCGGCCATGAGGGCGATTTCGAGATCGTAATCGCGCTGATCGTCGGTAATACCTTCGCTTTCTGCGATCGCTTCGAGGATGAAGTGTTCCTTCAAGGCCTGAGCGGTTGAAGCGTCGCTATTGCGGCGGAGGACGTTGAGTTGTGAAACGATCTGCTGATCAGAGAAACCGCTACGGCGGAGTTCATAGAACGCTCGCTGGAATTCGCGGTCCTGCTGGCTCTTGAGGAGCGCGGGGGGAAGTTCCCAGTCGGCGCTGACGGTGAGCTGTTCGGTGATCTGACGACGAGCGCGACGCTGCTGCTCATATTCGAGCTGACGCTTGAGTTCGTCGAGGACGACGTCGCGGAAATCGCCCATATTCTCGAAACCGCCGAGAGCCTGGAGGAAATCGTCGTTGAGTTCGGGAAGGATGAGTTCTTTGACTTCGGTGATTTCGAACTTCGCTTCAATTTCCTTGCCGCGGAGTTTTTCGTCGCTCGCGTCGTTGGAGACGGTGAGCTTTGTGGTGCGGACGTCGCCCGGCTTGACGCCTTCGACGAGCTTGTCGAAGTCGTTGATGACGCCGTCATGGAAGGAGAGCTTGGAGCTGACGCGGATCGTTTCGTTTTCGGAGCTGTTGATCTCTTTGCCGTCGAGGGAGAAGGTGAGCTTCGTGACAATGTAATCGCCGACCTTGGCGGGCTCGGACTTCGTCTGGAGTTCGCCGTAGGACTGCTGGATGCGCTTGACCGCTTCGTCGACGTCGGCGTCGGTGAATTCGCGGGTCAGTTTGTCGAGCTTGAGGCCCTTCCAGTTCGGGATTTCGAAAGTGGGACGAACTTCGACGTCAAATTCCCAGGTGAAATCGCCCTTCTCGGGAAGAAGGAGCTCTTCGGGCTTGAATTTGGGTTCGCTAATCGCGGTGATCTTTTCATCCTCGGTGACCTGCGCGAGAGAATCGAAGACGAGCGCGCTCTTGACGCGTTCGACGACTTCCTTCTTAAAGCGCTTTTCAATCATCTTGCGCGGAGCTTTACCAGCGCGGAAGCCAGGGATCGCCTGCTTTTCCTGGAGCTCGGAGTACTCGCGGTCGAGATAGAAATCGACGTCGGCGCGAGAAACCTTGATGGTGATGTGACGTTCGCAAGCGCCTTTTTCTTCGACGTTAGCTTCAAGAGTTAGTTTACGAACTTCGTTCGTGTCAAATTCGTTTACCATAGTTCGAAAAATCCTAATGATTAAGGGCGAGATCCGTCGCGCACGCGCTCCGATCTGGCACGACTAACCGAACAATCGGCGATATCGCGAGAAGGTTAGTCTAAAAGTGACGCGTGCGCAAGCGCAAATACGGCTTGCCGGGTTGTGGTCGACAAAGAGAGTCCTTTAGATAGAGGCGCGAAGAGCGCATAAAAAAAGACTCGAAAACGGCGGCGTTTTCCAGTCTTTGACTTAGAATTTTAAGAATGAAGCGCTACGGCGAGGCACAAAAAAGGCGCGCCCCAAAAACACAGGCGCGCCTAATTATACAAAAAGAGGCAAGGCCAAATGTTCGGAACAAGCTGCTTCCAACGAAACCCATGTCCAAAACAGGAGAAACCCCCTTAAGAGCGGGCGAAGGGGCTCGAACCCTCGACAACAACATTGGCAACGTTGTGCTCTGCCAACTGAGCTACGCCCGCAAGTTACTACTAACAACGTTCAAAGAAACGCGTCAAATACTGACATGAATTATAACAACGCCCTAACGCGACGCAAGGGGCAATTTTGAAAAATTCTATTTTGATTTCTTCCCTCCTTACTAGACGATCTTTCAAAAATTCGTTTCTTTTTTGTCCATTTTGTCTAGACGCTTGATTTTTCACGCGCGTCTAAGTATATTTAGAGGAACGCGCTTTTCCACAAAAGGCGGAAACGCGCGCAATTGCTTTTATTTTTTGTCACCGTTTGAAACGAAACCTTTGTAATGAAAGTACTTCTGACTATTTACAGCGACGAGAAGGAATATTTCTCCCGCGAAATCAGTCTCCCTTGCGTCATTGGGCGCGGAAAACAGAGCGACGTCGCTATCGTTCATCCGCTCGTCAGTCGTCGGCATTGTGAATTCTTTGAAGAAAACGGAGTCGTTATGGCGCGCGATTTAGGCTCGCTCAACGGCACCTTTCATAAGGGCGCGCGTATCGGACGCGGGATCAAACTTCCCTTTGGGGACGTCGTCTCGATCGGTCGACTCATACTGCGCGTCGATAAAGTTCCCGGCACGGATCCCCAACCGGAAGATTTCCTTCTCTCTGGGAACGCGGACGCCGCTCCTAGCGACGTTCCATCCGACGAAAAAATGGCCGCGATCGACGTCGTCGACGTGGAAAGCCTCCTCTCCGACCCCCCCGTCGAATCAGCCTCGACGGGGGGCGATTCAAGCGTCATCGATCTTGACGCGTACCTCAAACGTTAAAGACGCCTAAGTTACGGCGCGTCTTTAATTTCCGTACACATTTTAAAGCCGCTCGCCGCGTTTCATAAACACGACGAGCCCTTTTTTAACTATTACTAGGTGATTCAATGTCCATTTCACAATCCAGCGCCGCGCGCCTCTTCTCGCGCGTCCTGCTACTGTGCGCCGCGTCTACCGTCCCTCTCTCGAGCGCCTACGCGCAAGACGCCCAGGAGCTACCCGACCGACTTAATCCCAAAGTCACCGGAATCAACAACCTCCCACCGCGATCTATCTTCGCCGCGACCGCGTACGAGCAGCATACTCTAAACGGCGACTGGAAATTCCAGCTCGTCCCGACTCCCAACGACGTCCCCTTCAACTTCGAAGCCGAGGATTTCGCCGACGTCGACTGGGATACCATCCCCGTCCCCTCGAACTTCCAGAACCAAGGGTACGGATACCCCGTCTACACCAATATTCCTTTCCCCTGGCCGGAACCCTGGAATCCTCCTTATATTCCCGACGAAGACAACTGGACCGGCCTCTATCGCCGCGATTTCGACGTCAATCCTAACGACGTCGCCAAGGGCAAAAAGGTCATCCTCCACTTCGACGGCGTCGAATCCTGCTACTACGTCTACGTAAACGGCAAGGAAATCGGTATGGGTAAAGACGCCCGCACATTCTGCGAATTCGACGTCACTAAGGCCGTCCGTCCCGGTAAAAACACGATCGCAGTCAAGGTCTATCGTCGTTCCGACGGATCCTACCTCGAAGACCAAGACTTCTTCCGCCTCAGCGGTATCTTCCGCGGCGTCTACTACTACGTTCAGCCCGTCGTCGCCGTCGCCGATACGAAAGTCGAAACGATCTTCGCCAACGACGAACTGACACAGGCGACCGCTCGCGTCGAAGTCTCCCTCAAAAACAATTCGCGCGTGCCTCAAAAGGGCGCCGTTGAACTCTCCCTCGACGCCGCTAACCCAACGAATATCAATCTCGAAACTGCCAAGGTCGACGGCGATCAACCTTCCCAATCCTTCGAGTACGTCCTCAAAGCCCAGGAAGAACAGACCCTCTGTTTCGAAATTTCCGTCTCCGAACCCAAACTCTGGTCCGCCGAGACCCCGTGGCTTTACAAAGCGACCCTCTCCGTTGCGAATGAAAAAGGCGAAGAATCCCTCGATAAGTCTTTCAACTTCGGTTTCCGCAAAGTTGAAATTAAAGACGGTCAGCTTCTCGTCAACAACCGCGCGATCCTCGTCAAGGGCGTCAACCGTCACGAACATCACAGTTTCTCCGGTCACACGCTCACCGAAGAAGGGATGCTTGAAGATATCGTCCTCATGAAGTCCCTCAACGTCAACACCGTCCGCGCCTGCCATTATCCGAACGATCCGCGCTGGTACGACCTCTGCGACCTCTACGGGATCTATGTGATCGACGAAGCGAATATTGAATCTCACGGAATGGGCTACGGCGAAGGTTCCCTCGCCAATCCCCCCGAGTGGCTCGACGCGCACATGAACCGCACCCAGCGCATGGCGTTCCGCGATCGCAACCATCCTTGCGTCATCGTTTGGTCCCTCGGCAACGAAGCGGGAAACGGTCCCAACTTCCATGCGACTTACAAGTGGCTCAAGAGCTTCGATCCTTCTCGTCCTATTCAGTACGAACGCGCCGGCTTGGATTGGAACACCGATATCTTCTGCCCGATGTATATGAGCGTTCCCGGTTGCATTAACTACGCCCAGAACGAAGAGAAGAAAGAAGGAAACAAGCGTCCTCTCATCCAGTGCGAATACGCCCACGCGATGGGGAACAGCACCGGCAACCTGACCCTCTACTGGAACGCGATCCGCGAACTCAAGCACCTGCAAGGCGGTTGCATCTGGGACTGGGTCGATCAGGGCCTCGCGATGCGTGTCCCGACGCAAAAAGCGACTGACGTCTCCGCCAACAACTTCCCGATCACGATCGCCGGTATCATCGGCACGAAAGACAACATCGGCGAAATCTTCGGTGGTGAAAAGACCGCTCCCAAGAAGGGCGAAAAAGGCTTGAAGGGCTACGCGATCGTCGGCGGTTCCGATATCCCCGGCGTCGGTTCTCAGTACTCCGAATACGCCAAGAGCGTTGAAAAGCTCAACTTCATCGGCAAGGTTCCCTTCACTCTTGAAGCGCGCGTCTTCCCCTACAAGGGCTCCGAAGGAGCTTATATCGGAAAGTCCGATTATCAGTACGCCCTCAAGCAGCAGAACAACGGCGCTCAGCTCTACATCTACGACGGCAAAAACTGGATCAGCGCGTCCGGTAGCGTCGACAACTGGAACAAGAACTGGCACGACGTCGCGGGCGTTTACACCACCGAAGAATTAATTCTGTACATCGACGGCAAGGAAATTGCGCGCAAAGCGTGCGACGCCGCGATCGTCGAATCCCCCTATCCGATCGAAATCGGTCGTAACTCCTACCACACCGATCGTCTCGCGGGCGCGCTCATCGGTTCGGCCCGCGCGTATAGCCGCGCTCTTTCGGCGGACGAAATCAAGACGAACTTCTACGACCGTCAGTCTCGCGACGGTCTCGAACTCTTCGTTGACTTCAACAAAGCGGAAATCGGCAAGACAAACGACGTTTACTACGGTTACGGCGGCAACTTCGGTCCCGTCGACGTTCCTTCCGACCAAAACTTCTGCATGAACGGTATCGTCACGCCGGATCGCATCCCGCACCCCGGTTGCCAGGAAGTGAAGTACAACTATGCGAACGTCTTCGTGAAGGCGAACGCCGACGACGCATCGGGCAAAACCTACACGGTTTCGAACGACAACTCGTTTCGCGATCTTTCGAATATCGAGATTCGCGCGACGCTCCTCGAAAACGGCGCGGCGATTGCGAGCAAGACGTACAAGCCTGGCGTCGACTTCGATAATCCCGCGCCTGGCGCGAGCGCGACGTTGACCCTAGACGGCGATCTTGCGAACTTCGACGTCAAGAAGGGAGCCGAATATATCGTGACCTTCGACGCGATCCTCACCGGCGGTGAAGCCCTTGTCAAAGCCGGTTCCGTCGTCAACACGGAACAGAATCGTCTCCCCGTCTACGAAGCCGCCGACTGCGCCTTCGAAGCGGACGCTCCTAAGAACGCCGAGAAGGTCGCCGCCGAAAAACTCGACGCGATCCAGCTCGACTTCTGGCGCGCTCCCACCGACAACGACCGCGGAAACCACATGTCTGGTCGTCAGGGCGCGTGGCGAAACGCCGCTCTTGAAATCAACTGGGGCGAACTCAAGGAACTCGAACCGGGCGTCTTTGAACGCGTCGGCGATTTCAAGAACCTCAAAGAAGCGTCCGTGACCGAGAAGATCACCCTTGGCAAGAATAACGCCTATAAAGTCGCCTTCTCCGTCAACCGCAAGGGCGCTCCCGATCTGCCCCGATTCGGCGCCTATCTCCTCACCGACGCCACCAATGTCGAATACTACGGACGCGGCCCCGAAGAAAACTACTGCGACCGTCATGACGGATCCCCCGTGGGCGTCTACAAAACGACCGTCGCCGACATGTTCGAGTCGGGCTACTCCGAACCGAGCGAATTCGGCAATCGTACCGATTGCCGCTGGGTCAAAGCGACGAATAACGACGGTCGCGGCCTCAAGATCACCGCGCTCAACACGAACGGCGTTACCAACGACAAAGACTCCGTCGCGACGATCTCCTTCTGCGCAAAGAATATGCTCAATCGCGACCTCGAAAGCGTCGAGCATCCTTGGCAAGTTCCGACGCGCAACTTCACCGTTCTCAACTTCGACTTCCTCCAGCAGGGCGTCGCGGGAGACGACAGTTGGGGAGCCCAGCCTTACCCGCAGTTCCGCCTCAGCGCCGAATCTTACAGCTATGAAGTTCTCGTCGAAGAACTCTGATTAACGCGTCGCGCTTCGCGACGGCGATAAAAATACGCCCCGATTCCCTTGAGTCGGGGCGTATTTTCATGCATTTCCTCAGAACAAAGAGAAGAAAAAAGAAAGGAAAGTTTTCCGTGGTAAATAAGCAAAAGTTGTTTTTTATCGCTCGATGAACTTCTTCTCGCAAAAATGAATTATAATTGCTCGAAAATCGCGTGTTTTGATCGTCGACGTCGACTTTCACGTCCCATTGAGATCGTCCAATTCCACGAGAGAAGCTCCCGCCATACAAGAGCTTTATATAAAAACAATAAGCAAAGCCGACCTAGCTGTGCGCGACTTGGCCGACTGGCGCGATGAATTTCAGAAGAAAAACGACCTTTACCCAGCCGACGCCTCGGAAGATGAGTTATTTCTTCACGTTCCTTCTCGCGGAACTTGAAAGCGCGCTCAAAGAAATATTCGTCGGCGTCAAAGCGCGCCTCATCTTCGCACACTAGGCGAAAAAACTTCAAATCGACGGCCAACTTCTTGATTACCGACCTCGACGAGTCCCCGAACGCCGTTAAGGAAAATATCGACGAAGCGCAATCCTTCTTTAACAACGTCAAAGTCCAAGAAACGAAATTCCTCTTGAACGCCCTGCGCGATCCACTGTCGACCAAACTCAGGCAAGAGCTTCCCGAAAGCCCCGGCGAACCCCTTGACGTGGAGATCGGAGCCCTCGTTTAAAGCGGCTACGCCACGATGAAGTCGGCGGAATTCGCGATCTCACTCGCCAACCAACTCTCCTTCAACCTCACGAAAGGGGCGATCCTCTTCTGCGACCGCTCCGACGTTAAAGACGATTTTGACGCGACGATGAAGGAGGCGCTCGTCAAAGTCGCGAGCGTAGCCGGGGGAACGTTTGCGAAGTCCGTCGAAGTGGAGATTGACGACCTGGCGACCTTTGAGGAGAACGTCTCGCAAAAGAGTCGAGAAGATCGGGACAAAGCGGATCAATACGCTCTCCTTCACTTCCTCCTGTACCGCGCGGGGATCGACTCCTACGTCGAAGAAATCCTCGAAGCGACAGACTACTCGCCGCGCTTCGGAAGGCGTACGCGTCCTTTGACGAACTCGCAGATCGTTACAATTTCGTTCGGAGCCAAGAGTAGCTCAACGCGCACCCGATCTTCCGAAAAAAGAAGGTCGTCGCGTCCTTAGAGTCCCTGAATAGGCTCTTTAAAGGACGCGCTCAATTCGGCGCCCTAAGCCCTCGTTAGAAAACTCCTTATCGATCAAGGAAGCGTTCGTGCGCGAAATCATCAATGATCTCGGTGAAAACGTCAAAGAGATCATCCTCAAACAAAGAAACGGTTCTAAAAAACGTCGACGGAGAGGAACCGACTTCGTCAACGAACGCCATAATAATTCCGACGCGACCTGGCGCGAGCGCGCGCAGAACGCAGTCGAAAGTGCGGTGACAAGTCGTTAACGTCCGAGGGGATAGGCCAATTCTTCGCGCTTAACGCGCCCCTTTTCACGCGCGCCCTCCAAAAGTTCGCTCGCGAATCCTCCCCCGAGAACTATGACGCGGCGGTTGAGCAAACCGTCCAAGAAGAGCTCTGCCTCCCGGCCCCGGACAACTCTTCAGACGACTTCGCGTAAGACGACCATAACCTCGAAAACGGAAAGGCGCTATAATCCGACGACGTTAAAAACGAGGTCGCCGCCGTCATACTTTATATGATGGTTCGCCTCCTATTCCGGTATTTTCGAGACCTACCGGACGTCGACGAGGACAAATGAGACGGCAAAATCGTCGTTTCGTCCAAATCGCTCCGCGTCTTACAAAAAACGAAGAGCCCCAATTCCTCTCGAGTCGGGACTCTCTCAATTTCTGTACTTATATTATGCGCGTTTTTTATATTCTTTTCTCCTTTATTTCGT
>CAVGEG010000030.1:0-5149 GCA_963628165.1 Paratractidigestivibacter sp.
GGCTTAGCTTCAGAAGCGGGCGTAGCGGGAGCCGATTCGGCGGGCTTAGCTTCAGGAGCAGGCGTAGCGGGAGCCGATTCGGCGGGCTTAGCGTCAGGAGCGGGCGTAGCGGGAGTCGATTCGGCGGGCTTAGCGTCAGGAGCGGGCGTAGCGGGAGTCGATTCGGCGGGCTTAGCGTCAGGAGCGGGCGTAGCGGGAGTCGATTCGGCGGGCTTAGCGTCAGGAGCGGGCGTAGCGGGAGTCGATTCGGCGGGCTTAGCGTCAGGAGCGGGCGTAGCGGGAGTCGATTCGGCGGGCTTAGCGTCAGGAGCAGGCGCGACGGAAGATTCTTGTCTTACGGGAGCGGGAAGTCCTTGCGGTTTGATTTCGTCGAGAGAGCTTTCGACGCTGACGATTTGATCGATGATTTTAGCGACTTGCGCTTGCTGCATGGGGTTCCCCCAAAGAGCGAATCGCGTAGGAATGATCGGATCGGGGAATCGTACGGCGGTGCGCATTTCCGGCTGCGTATGCACCTGGTTGAAGACCTGGGTAAAACGCGCCATTTGACGCGATGTTAGCAGGTAGGTGCGAAGGACAAATTCTTTGTCGGGATCGACGACGGAAGCGTCGTATTCTTCAAGCGCTTTGGCGACTTTGGCGTGATCAGCCGCCGTTCCGAGCACGAGAACAGAACCGTCTTCGAGCAACGAAGGACGGCACTGAGGCGCGATGTTTTGGAGAAGCGCGTTGACGTTGGGATCGCGTTGAGCGTTCGTGTTCTGGAGATGATAAACCTTAACGACCGCTTCTTCTTCCGGTTTGACGTCTTCCGCGAGTTTGTCGAGCGCAGCCTGGATCTTCGCGTGATCTTCCGCGTTGGCGACGGCAAAGATTTTGCGCGCCGCGACGTTTAACTCAACCGTAGCGTCGGGAACGAGCGTTTTTAAACTATTTAAGACGTAGGTATAGAATTCCGAGATAGCGTTGCCGCCATATTGGTTGAAAGCGCCGCCGTACTGACCAAAGGCGCCGTCGCGGCTCATTCGACGAGACGTTGACCAGAGTTCCGAAGGAGTCTGAGAAGCGATCTTGTCAAGAGAGTACGCTTTTACCGTCGCGATGCGCGTAGGATCCGCGCCCTCTTTCATCCGCGTCATCAGACCGGCGATAATGCCGTGAAGACTCGGTACGCAGAGATAGTTGATGATATTTGACTGCGGATTGTAGAGAGCCTTAGCTCCAGGCGCAAAAATATCGACTTGTTTAACGACGGTGCTGTATGAAATTCCGTCGAGGGGATAAGAGCGCCATTCGGGAACTTCAGGAGCCGGACGATTATCGCCAGATCGTACAGGTTGATTGCGAGGCGGATCGGGGTTATGCACGGAAATAGCCGCCGCGTAAATTTCGCGCAGGGCGTTGACCGAGTCGACAACCATGAGAGAATTTCCCGCCTGGGAGCGAATCATGCAGTAGGGACCCTGGAAAGGCGCGATCGTTTGACGAACCGCTAGAGCGCTACGCTGTTCGAGGGGAATTGTTAAGGCGACGTAATCGAAACGACTTTGGTTGGGCAACTCTTCAGGGGTGATCTTGGGAAGATATTGAAGAGGAATCGCGCCGCTTCTGAAGTCGTGGAGGATCAGCATCGCGTTGTAGCGAATTAAGGTGTATCCTCGGAAGTTCAAGTAGCCGTTGAGCACGTCGAGAGCGTCTTTGGGCGCGTAGGCGGTTTTGTCGTTATAAGTAAAGGTTCCCTGGGGGGGAGCGGACATTACGAGCTGAAGTCCGACTTCCGACGCGAACCAATTAAGAACGTCGGCCCATTTTTCCTTGCTGAAACGAAGAACGATCGTTTTTTGACTGATACCGAGTTGGAATAGTTCTTCCTGTTCGGGGGTAAGGACGGCTTTTAAAGCCGCTTCCGATTCGTTGGTGATCTTGTTCCACTCTTCCTTAGGGGCCTGAGCGAGTTTTTGCGCACGATCTGTCATCAATTCGTTGACACGCTGATTTTGAGCTTCGGTTAGCCCGACGCGAGTCGCGACGCTCGGATAGAGAAGGCGAGAGTAGCTACGTTGCGGATCGAAATCGATCAGATGCACCGCTTCGGAGGGTTTCTCCTCAGGGGGATCGGGATTGGCAAGCGCGTCTTTATAGTCCTCAACCATCTTTGCGGCTCCCGCGGGATTTTCAGCGGGATTGGGAATGTCGCTGGGACGAGAAAGACCGATTTTTTTGAGAGCGGCTTTCTTTTCGTCGTCAGTTGGCACGGGAGCAGGCGCAGGCGCGGCGGGAGCGGCTGCGGGAGCAGGCGCGTTTTCCGGTTGCGGCGCTTGTTGCATAGCGACGCCGAACGCCGGACCTGCGCTGAAGAAGCACAAGGCCAGGGATACGTTGAGAAGACGTTTACGAAGACGCAACGTTCTCTGTTTCCTATCTTTTTCTAATCGTGTCATTGCAACATTCCTCATTTCGCGCTTAGTCGACCGCGTCGGCAGTCGACGACGTCGCCCAAAGTCATATAATGTTGATTAATTTGTTAAAACTAATCTTTTACTCTTGTTGTCTATCTTGTTTAAAGGGGACAATTGTAGTTTGTATCGAATAATTTAATCTTTAACCTAACCGCCGTAAAGGAAAAAGTTTTAAAAAGCGCTTCATTTTAACTATTTTGATATAGAGTTTACTAGTTATACAGGATGTGTTAATTATTCAATTGTCGAGGTCGCGGCGTTAGAAATGGCAAAATGTCTCGAATCATCCTACTCGAGACCGGCAATTGCGTCGAGCGTTCGGCGTGAAGCTCCGACATTTTGAAGCGTGAGGCGCTGCGCTGCGTTTCCGAGTTGACGGCGAAAACACGGGTCGTCGACCACGCGTTCTACGAAATTGGCAAGTTCGTCGACGTTGCGAACGACGACCGCCGCGTCATGATTGAGCAACGCCTCTGAGATGACGCGAAAATTTTTCGTATTACCACCAAAAGAAACCGCGGCGCCATATCCGGCGGGCTCGAGCATGTTTTGTCCCCCGCGATCTCCCCAACTTCCGCCGACAAACGCGACGTCGGCTAATCCCCACCACGCGCCCAGCTCGCCTAGCGCGTCCACAAGAAGAACGCGTTCGCGCGGTTGGTCGTTCGGAAGATCGCTACGACGCGTCCAAGGAATCTCCGAGGCGTCGAGTATTCGTGCGACTTCTTCGAAACGCTCTCGATGACGCGGCACGACGATCAATTTGAGATTTGGTCGCGCGTCCCGAAGACGACGAAAGACCTCGAGCGCTCCTTCTTCCTCTGGCGATTGCGTGCTCCCCGCGATGAAGACGACGTCGTCGTCGCCGATCTGCGCGAGTTCGCGCAAACGCTCCGTCTCCGGATTTTTCCGATCCGTCTTCGCTCCGTCGAATTTGATCGATCCCGTTACGACGACGCGTTCAGGGCAAGGAGCGAGCGCTTGGAAGTATCGCGCGGCGATTTCGTCTTGCGCGGCGATTAGCGCAATTCTGCGGAAGGTCGTTGCGAGCGCGCGGCGCGCGAGACGATACCGTTTGAAGGAGCGGTCGCTAATTCTTCCATTGACGATAGAGACGCGGACGCCTCTCCGATTGGCAAGGCGTATGAGATTGGGCCAAAGTTCGAGTTCGACCAAAACGAGATCGGTTGGACGAAGGCGGCGTAACGCGCGCGAAATAGGAAAAGTGAAATCGAGAGGACAATAAAAGACGCTTGTTTTAGCGCCAAAAAGCTTCACTGCAAGTTCGTGACCCGTCTCGGAAGTGGAGGAAACGACGTACTCCCAATCGGGATGGGAACGCTCCAATTCTTCGATAATCGGCTTTAAGAGATTGATTTCGCCGACGCTTACCCCATGGAACCATAGGCGACGCGATACTTTGGGGGACGATAGCGCGGGGACGTCTCCAAGGAGCTTTTGTTTCCAACCTTTGCGATATTTCTTATAGCGTAGCGACGCGTAAAGAATATAGGGTAGGGAACAGAAGGCGACGATTAGAATGACGAAGCGGTAAAGGAGGTCGACGAACATGGCGAGAAGGGAAGGCTAGAATTCTAAGAGACGACTCGGTTCGTAACGGCGCGTCATGTAGACCATGCAGTCGCGGCGCGGATCGACATTGGCGGCGAGAAGCTTTTCCTCAACGGTGCGATAGGCGAGCTGCTGGGTGTTGTTGTGGACGCTGAGATGCCCTAGAAAAATGTGCTGGACGCCCTTTTGTACCAGTTCGATCGCGAAGTCGCCCGCGTCGGCGTTGCTCAGATGGCCGTTTCCGCCGGCGATACGCGTCTTGAGAGGATAAGGATATGGTCCCTTCCAGAGCATGTCTTCGTCGTAATTCGACTCGAGGAGAACGACCTGACATCCGTGCAACGCGGCTCGAATTCCCGGCGTCACATGCCCGAAGTCGGTCGCGAGGCCAAAGGAGGCTTTGCCGTCTGTAATGACATAGCCGACGGAATCGTACGCGTCGTGAGGAGTGGAGAAGAAGCGCGCGGAGAGGTCGCCGAAACAAAGGGGTTCGTTGGTCTTAACGCTTTGAAAAACGCGAACGTTTTTGGCGCTTACCGTCCCGATTTTGTTGCGCTTCATGATCTCTTCCCATGCTCCGACACTCGCGTAGATGGGGAGATTGTAACGACGCGAAATCACGCCGAGCCCTCTCACATGGTCGTCGTGCGCGTGCGTCACGAGAAGGGCGGTCAACTCGCGCGGATTATAACCTAGCGAGCTGACCGCTTTTTCGATGGTCGCGCCGGTCGCGCCGCAATCGACGAGCAAGCGAACGCCGCAGCCGACGACAAGAGTCGCGTTTCCGGAACTTCCGCTAACAAGAGGACAAACGATCATTTGCCGGAATGATGAAGCGCGCGCTTGTTGACGTCGACTTCGAGCAAACCGAAAGCCGCTTCGTGGCGTTGAATCGTCATTCCAAGAGCGTGATATAGACGCTTGGCCGTGTAGAAGTTGAGCACGACGCGTTGGCTGACCGCGATCTTTTCCGGCGCTCCCATCGGTTGCGGGTTGATTCCGAAGTCGACGATGAGTTCTTCAGGCGTGCCGGTAACGCGGCAGAAATTCGCGTAGGTGGCGACGACGTTCGCGTCTTCAATCTGAGGACGTTGCGTTCTTTCGACGGGGGGTTGCTC
>CAVGEG010000030.1:5159-32565 GCA_963628165.1 Paratractidigestivibacter sp.
GCGGGATGTTTCCTAGGGGGATGTTGCGCCGCCGGCGTCTTTTCACTAAAATTTACCCTTAATACTATTATTTTTTTTACGACGCCCCGCAAGACGAATTCAAACGAAGAGAAAAGAAAGATGGCGACAAATCCAGAGGGATCCAATACGAGCGCGAAATCTCCTCAACTGGTCGTTCCCGGCGTTATTTCGATACCTTTTTCGGAGATAAAGGTAACTTACACGCATAGTTCGGGGCCCGGCGGTCAAAACGTCAATAAGACGTCGTCGAAGGCGCGAATCCGATGGAATATGGGCGGTAGCTCGTTGGCTCCAGACGTCGTCGCGCGTTTTCGCGCGCTCTATCCCTCGTGGGTGACGGAGGAGGGGGAGGTCGTAATATCGAACCAAGAGTTTCGCGACGCGCCGAAGAATCGGGACGCGTGTTTGGAAAAACTCCGCCAAGCGCTGATTAAGGCGTCGATACGTCCGAAGCCAAGAATTCCGACGAAACCGACGCGCGGATCCATATTGCGTCGCCTTGCCGCGAAGAAGCGTCTTAGCGCGAAAAAAAGAGACCGAGGGCGCAGAGATTTTGAATAAATCTCTTGAAATAGAGAGCGTAACCGTCTATAATAATCGTACAGTATTAGATTAAAACGCGTAGTGTGGCTAACGCGCGCCGCGCGTTCGTTTTACAATGTGCCTTTGCGAATCTGTTAGGGGAAAGTATGGCCGAAAATAATCAGACTGCAAGTCCGCAAGAGGGCGCCGGTCTTCCGATGAGTCCGAAATGGGATCCTGAAAAATTAGCGCTCGAAAAAGAGAACCTCAGGGCTCTCGAATCGTTGCCTTTGGGAAAACGTTCGTGGGGGTATATTAAGCGCACTGGACCTGGGCTGTTGCAGAGCGCGATGACGTTGGGCGCGGGAAGCGCGACCGCGTCGGTCTTGGCGGGCGCCTCTTTTGGATATAAGCTCCTGTGGGTTCAGCCCCTGGCGATGTTCTTTGGCGTCATGATGTTAGGCGCCTTGTCCAACGTCGTTTTGACGCGCGGCGAGAGACCGTACGAATCTTTTGGAAAACAAGTTTGGAAGCCGCTCGTCTTCATGTGGGCGCTCGGCACGGTTCTCTCGTCCGTCATCTGGCATTTCCCACAATATACGCTACTGGCGGGCTCCGGGCGCGCCCTTGCTTCAGAACTGGGACTTGCCATGTCGAACGGCGGAGACGTTCCAGGTTGGATTCAGAGCCTTTCGAACGCGCTGTCTCCGCTCGGCTTTAAAGTCAACACCGACTCGACGACCCTCGGCTATATCATTAGCTTCATCGTCGGCGGGGCGTTCCTTGCGATGAATATTTTCATGGTGTTCAACTATGGAAAAGGCGCCAAGGGTGTTCGCGCGTACGAACGATTTTTGCGCATTATGATCGCCCTTGTTATCTCCTTCTTCCTCCTTGTCTGCGTTATGAATATCGGGCGCGTCAACTGGGTTGAGTTAGGCAAAGGTTTCTGCGGATACTATGGAATTCCTAAGAATCCGGAGACGGGCGTCGTTGAATCGGCGACGGTTCTTCAGGTTTTGGGTATGCTCGGCGCCGCGGTCGGCATCAACATGACCTTCCTTTATCCGTATTCTCTTCTTGCGAAGGGATGGGGAAAAGAACACCGCAAATTGGCGCGTTGGGATCTGGGAATGACGATGTTTCTGCCCTTCACCGTCGTGACGTCCTTAATCATCGTCGCGATGACCGTCACGAACGTTTACACCGGCGAAGACGTCGTCCAGACGGGGCTTGCGCCTCTCGCCGCGGCGGCGGCGTTTGAAGGTTTGCCGGGCGGACGTTTCATCTTCTGTTTAGGCTTGATGGGAATGTGCGGCGGCGCGATTTCCGCGCATATGGTCGCGTGCGGTTTTACCCTTTGCGAGATGATTGGCGGCAAGATGACGCAAAAGCGTTTCAGACTCTTCGCCCTCACTCCCTGCATCGGCGTCCTGGGCGTCGTTATCAACCTCCCCTTGTGGTTCCCGGTGCTGGCGTCCGCGGTCTGCTTCACGATGCTTCCGGTCGCGTACTTGATCTTCTTCCTCCTCAACAACAAGCGCTCCTACATTGGAGACGCCGTCGGCGCGGGCTGGAAGCGCGTCGCGTTGAACGTCGTGTTGATTGCGGCGCTTGTCTTCGCGTGCTTTGGTTCGGGTATTTCGGTCAAAAAGAACGTAATCGACAAGCTTTGTCCTCCCGCGCCCGCTACGATCGTTGTGCCGGAGAATATTCAGTCGAACCGTTAATCGGCGCTTGAGCGTTCTTTTTTCCTGAAAACCGAGGAGAAAGGAACGCTTGCCCTGGGCGTCGCGTCACTTTTTTTTACAATTAAACTTTACGCGTCGCGTCCAATTAAGCGTTCAGTTGCGGAGGACTAGTCGATTCCGAATTGAGCGCGCGCACGGCGTTGACGAGTTAGATTGGAAGCTGTGATATGACTCCGTTTTTATTCGTGGTCGCGACGATCCCTTTCGCGTTGTACTTCCTAGCGTTAGCTTGGTTGCACAGTCGTAGTCGTCCGACGTTGATTACTAGCAGACGCGATTTCGTCGCGGCGTCCGTCGCCGTGTCCGGCGTCCTTTTCGTTGGACCGTTGCAGGTTTTGCCCGGCGTGAGCGCGTGGACGACGTGGGGCGTCGGCGTCTGGGGGTTGTTGGTCGTCTTTTACGTCTTGATAGTCGCCCTCGTTTCCGCGCGACTTCGTCCGCGGTTTGTCGTCTACAATACGACGATTGAAACGCTTCGAAGAGCTCTGACTACCGTAGCGGTCGAATTCGACGAGGACGCGCGATGGAGCGGAGACGCGATGAATATGCCGGGGTTGGACGTTCAGTTCTACCTCGACGATTCGCCTCGAGGGCGCGTGACGACCGTCGTCTCGATCGGACGCGATATCTCCCCAAGCGGATGGAAACGCCTGCGCAAAGCCCTCGATAAGGAACTAGAACAAGCGCCTCGTCCCCCGCGAAGGGCGTGGCCTACGTTTGTGGCGGCGGGAGTCGCGCTCCTCGTCGCCGACGTTTTTTGTTTCGTGCATTATTATACGCAAATTTGCGAAGCGCTCGCTTTTTACATGTCAGCTTGATTTTTTAACGTCGGACGCACAGATGGACGCCAAAAATAACGAAACTCGCACAGTATGGTGGAGCGGTTTGATGACCTATTCGGCGCGTACGGACGTTGGTATGAAACGCCATATGAACCAAGATTCATATGCGGTTCTTCCGGCTCCGTCGGCTCGAATGTGGCGTTCGCGCGGTCATCTCTTCGTCGTCGCCGACGGAATGGGCGCGCACAAAGCCGGCGAGTTGGCGAGTAAACTAGCCGTGACCGAGGCCCCGCAATCCTACCTCAAAAGAACGGCGCAGTCCCCCGTGGACTCCCTTCGCGCCGCCCTCGCCGACGCGCACATGATTATCAAAAAGCGAGGGGAAAGCGATCCGTCGTTCAACGAAATGGGAACGACGTGCGACATGCTTGTTCTCCAACCTGGCGTCGGATATATCGGGCACGTCGGGGACAGTCGCGTTTACAGATTGCGCGGCGCGACTTTTGAGCAGATGACCTTTGACCATAGTCTGGCGTGGGAAGTGAAGTATTATCCGAACGCGCATTCTTCCTACTTGCAGACAAGTCATATTCCGAAAAATATCATCACGCGGTCTCTAGGACCGACCGAGCGCCTCGCCGTCGACGTGGAAGGCCCCTTTGACACGCAGCCGGGGGACGTCTTTCTCATGTGTAGCGACGGCCTTTCCGGACGCGTCGCCGATTCGGAGATTGCGCAGATTTTGAAGCTTTTTGCCCCGGAAGACGCGACGCAGGCGCTTGTCAACCTCGCGAATCTCCGAGGCGGTCCGGACAATTGCACGGTTGTCGTCGTTCGCGTCGATTCTAACGACGCTCCTGAAACGCGCGCCACAGAATACCTTTATGAGAAAAAGCCGCCCCTTTCGATGGCGGCGTGGTTCTTCTTCTCCCTCGCCTTCATCTCGGCGCTTCTGGCGACTATCTTTTTCGTCATGAAAAACGTCGCGCTAGGCGGATCCCTGTGCGTCGTCGCTATCGCCGCGCTTTCCTTCGCGCTCTTTGTCGGACGTTCCTCTATCTTTGGCTCCCAGCCTCCTTCCTCTGATGAAACGGAAGCGAAATTTAAAGGACCGTACGTGCGCTCCTCCGCCGAACCAAGTTCCGCTTTCTGCGACAACCTGGAAGCGACGTGTTCTAAATTATGCGATCAATTGCGAGGGGATCAGAACGTTGAGCCCGATTGGAAGGGCGTCGACCATGCGCGCGAACTTGCCAAAAGCGCTCGAGAGAAAAAAGATTACGCCGCCGCCATACGCGCGAATATAACCGTCGTGAACTACATGATGGCGGAGGTGCGAAAATACGTGGAATTTATCCGACGGTCGAGAAGTCATTCTCACCACGGCGTCGGGGGAATTTCAGGAACTCATTCGAAAGATACGGCCCGTTGACTCGATGGTGTTTTACTGTAGACTTGTAATCGGCGACGCGTCGAACGTCGAGTGGCGTCGCGAACTTTCATCAACCGAGAATTGAGGGCTTGCAGATGCTGGCGAAGCGAGTCGTACCTTGTCTGGACGTATGCGGCGGACGCGTGGTTAAAGGAACAAATTTTGTCAATCTTCGCGATGCGGGCGATCCCGTCGAGGTCGCCCGCCGGTATGAACGCGAAGGCGCCGACGAATTAGTTTTTCTCGATATTACGGCCAGTCATGAAGAGCGCGACGTGATTGTCGACGTCGTGCGTAAAACCGCCGACGTGGTCTTTATGCCGCTAACTGTCGGCGGCGGGATTCGCACCGTCGAAGATTTTAGAAAAATTCTCAACGCGGGAGCCGACAAGGTTTCTATCAACTCCTCCGCGGTGAAAACTCCAGATTTGATTAACGCCGCCGCGGAACGATTTGGAAGTCAATGCGTCGTTGTTAATATCGACCCCAAACGCGTCATGAAGGACGGCAAGGAATTTTGGGAAGTCTTTATCAACGGCGGACGAATCGGCACGGGGCTGGAAGCGGTCGCGTGGGCGCGCGAAGTTGAAGAACGCGGCGCTGGGGAGATCGTTCTCACGTCGATGGACGGCGACGGCACGCGAAACGGTTATGATATTCCTATTTTGAAGGCGGTATGCGACGCCGTTCGCATTCCCGTCGTCGCGTCGGGGGGCGCGGGAAAACCGCAACACTTCGTCGACGCGATCGTGCAGGCAAACGCCTCCGCCGTTTTGGCCGCGAGCGTTTTTCACTATGGAATCAACTCCATCGCCGAAGTTAAAGAGGCGATGCGCGTCGCCGGAGTCCCGGTGAGAATCTAAGAGAAGATCGCGACGTGAAAACGTAGCGAAACGTCGCGCTTGATATGCGCGACTGCGACTGTTATAATTTAGAGATTGCGACTCGCGTTGACGCGCGTCGATCATTGTATGCATTGAGGTTAGAGTTATATGTCGTCGACTGATATTCCTGAACGCGCCGTAAAAAAGGCGAAGGAACTGGAAATTGACCCGCTTTTTAAAGCGCTTGTAAAGCTTTCTGGAAGCGACCTTCATCTCAAGGTTGATCGTCCGCCTTACGTTCGCGTTAAAGGCGCGTTGCGCACTTTGAATCGCGGACCCATCGACGATGAAGAAATGAATCGTTTGATCTTCCCGATGATGGACGAACGAAACCGCAAGATTTATAACGACACGGGCGGGGCGGACTTCGCGCATACGTGCGTCGTCGACGGCGTTCGCTGGCGTTTCCGCGTTAACGTCCTGACCCAAATGGGACACGTCGGACTCGTCGCTCGTCGTATTAACAACTTCATCCCCGAACTTGAAAAACTTCACATTCCCCCCGTGCTTTACGAGCTTTGTAAGTTCAGCCAAGGGATGATCCTCCTCGCGGGGGTTACGGGTTCAGGAAAATCTACGACGATCGCGTCGATGTTGAACTGGATCAATAAGAACTACAACAAGCACATCCTCACCCTGGAAGACCCGATCGAATTCATGTTCACGGAAGAGAAGTGCTTGATCAACCAACGCGAAATTGGTCAGGACGTTTGCGACTTCGAAGTCGGCATGAAACACGCGGTACGTGAAGACCCGGACGTGATGCTGGTAGGGGAAATGCGCGACCGTGAAACGTTCGAAACGGCTATTCACGCGGCGGAAACGGGGCACCTTGTATTCGGTACCATTCACGCGTCGACAGCTCCGTCGACGATTGGACGTATTCTTGACCTTTTCCCGGCGAACATGCACAAAGCGATTCGTAGCGCGATCGCAATGAACATGAAAGGAATCGTCGCGCAGAAGCTTCTGCCGTCGATTCTTCCGGGCGTTCAACGCGTGCCGACTTGCGAAATCATGATCGTCAACAACGTTATTCGTAAGCTGATCCTCGAAGGAGAAGACGAAAAGTTGGGCGACGCGATTCGTATTCAGGCGCAAGAAGGTATGCAAGACTTCACGATGTCGTTGAAATCGCTGGTTCAGATGAAGAAGATCGACCGCGCGACGGCGTTCGAAGTCGCGCCGAATATTGAGTCTTTGAAGATGGCTCTTAAAGGAATCGAAGTTAAAGAACCTGGTATCCTTTGATTTGTAGCGACCGCGCGAGCGCAGTTTTACGGCGTTGCGAAGACGTTTGCGTTCGTGGGTTGAGGAATTATATAAAATGGAAATGCAAAAGATTGAAAAATATGCCGTCGTTGGAGCGTTGACGCTGTTGGGCGTCGGCGTCGTGTTAACGTGCGTCGATCCGCTTTGGGCCGCGAGTTCCGCCGCGGACGCCGCTCCGTCTCTTTCCGAGCCTTTTAAGGATTTCGCGAAGCAGGCGAACGAACAAGGGTGGCGCGCCGGTCGCGGCATTACGATCTGTCCGATCAAACTCGCCCTCCTGATGATTATCTACCTCGCGTGGGTTGCCACCACGGGCTGGTGTAGCAACGACGCCGAAGCGCTTGGCGATCCTGACCGCGGAAAGTGGAACGGCACAAATATCATCGCTTTTGCGGCGACTTTTTTGGTTGCGCTTTTCATTCCGATCTTCTGGATCGGGCTTCCTCTCGTGATCCTGGCGTGGCTGATTCCGATTTTCACCTACATTAAGGCGAGAAACAAGGATCTTTTAGAGGCGGATAAGGTTATGACCGCGGGGCACCTCTCTTTCTGGTTCAGAACGAAAGTCCTCAAGCAGAAGGTAAAGCCCAAGAAGATGGCTTACGAAGGCGGTTCGACGATCCAACTCGAAGCCGTCGGCGCGGGCCTCGACGAAAAAACGCTTCTTGGACGTACCGTAAACTCCCGCAACTACAACGGAAGTTTCGGGTATAACAATTTCCGCGAACTTCTTTATCATGCGATTCACGCTCGCGCGACCGACGTTGTGATTGAGTTCGGCGTCGAAGAGACGAAATTCCAGTATCAAATCGACGGCGTCTATCATTATGTGACGGACGCGTTTAAGAAACCGTGGCTTCGCGAAGAAGCGGACGACGTCGCGGCGACGGCGAAAATCCTTATCGGCGCCAACCCCCAGAATCGTTCCGCGCGTCAGCAAGGCGCCTTCAAACTGCTTTACGACAAGAATAAGAAGGGCAAGCCGCTCACTTGCGAAGCGAAGCTCGAAACCGCGGGCACGAAAACCGGCGAAATTTTCAAAGTTACCTTCGTCTTCGCCGCGGCCTCTTTCAGCACGCTCGAGCAGTTGGGAGTCTCGGAAGATCGTCAGACCCAAATGAAGCGCCTTATCAACGCCGACAAGGGCTTGGTTGTCCTCGCGACCGCGCCGCACAACGGACTCAAGACGTTGACGACCGTTATCTTTGGCACGGCGGATCGCTTTACGCGCGACTTTGCCGGCGTCGAAGACGCGCAGCATCCCTACCAAGAGATCGAAAACATTTCGATCTCGAAGTACGATTCTGCGAAGGGTGAGACTCCCATGACCGTCCTTCCCGACGTCTTCTTCCGCGAACCGAAAGTCTTGTTGATTCGCGATATGGTGAATCTTGAGACGTGGAAACTCTGTTGTGATGAAGTGAACAACGATCGACTCATTATTACGACGGTTCGCGGTAACGACTCCGTTTCCACGATCATCGGACTTCTCCAGCAGGGCGTCGACGCCGAACTCCTTGCCTCTACCCTTACCGCCGTTATCACGCAGCGTCTGGTGCGACGTTTGTGCAACGACTGTAAAGAAGAAGTTGAAGCGCCGCCTCAAGTCGTCAAGGCGTTGGGGCTTGATCCCGCCAAGCCCGTCTGGTTCCGTCAGCATACGCATGAGCCTGTTCCGGAGGGAGAACGCGATTACTACGTTCCTTGCGAATATTGTCGCGATATCGGTTATTACGGTCGAATCGCCGTTTTCGACGTCTTGGAGATCAACGACGAGATGCGTCAAATCATCGCGGTGGACGCAACTTTGGCGCAGAAAGACGCGGCCTTGCGTAAATGCGCGCTCGCTTCCGGTCAGGAAGGATACTGGGTCGATGGAAAACGTCTCATCAAGGAAGGCGTCACCTCCTACGACGAAATGCGACGATCGTTGGCTTTCACCGCGAAAAAACCGAACGGCGCGGCCAAGTGAATCTCCTCTTAACATGAAGTATAAATCTATTTAGATAACGGATATAAACATGGTTGGTTTTTGGATTTTCATTGGTCTTTTGGCCATTGGTTCCCTCGCGTTTTGGCACAAGATGAAGATTTGGTCCCTCACCTTGATCGGGTTCAATCTTCTCTTTTCGACCCTTTTGACGATTGGAACGTACGAAGTCGCCGCCACTGCCTTTGACAACGCGGCTCCAGTCATGACTTACTACACCGATATGCTCTGCTTCATGACGATCTTTATCGTCGCGCATACGGTTCTCATGGTTCTTACGTCTCGCATCTCGAAGGTCGACGTCTTTTTCGAACAGAAGACTGAAAGTATCGGAAAGTGGGCGATTTCGATCTGCGTGATTTTGGGATTCAGCACCTCCGCAGGGTACGTCATGTACCGTCTCATGCCTGAAAAGCCCAATAATCAAAACACGCCCGTCGCGGCGATTACTCTCGTCGACTTCCTCTCAAAAGGATCTTTGAGCCCAATGATTGGCTCTGGGACGACCTTTAATACGAAGGAGTTCGTACAGCGTCAGTACATCCGCAATTCCGGCGTGTATGTCGAAACGGTCGACAACGGCACGTGGAAGTTCCCGAACGAATCTTCTCCAAACGTTCAGTGATCTTTCGCGACCCACGTCACGCAAGAGGATAAGAGCGACAATTAACATTTGAGGGATCACGCTCATGGCTAAGAAATCTCAACCTTTGGAAAGAATTTCAGGTTCGCTTTTCGAATCTCTCGAGAAATCGGAAACGATATTCAACGAAGGGAATTACGCTCAAGAAACCGCGATAGAAAATAAGCGCCTTTCCGTATGGGCGATCTTATCCGCCGTTTTTGGCGCGCTCGGCTTCTTCGCGCTGGTTAATCTGGGCTTCTTGGTCTTTGCGCTTTTCGGATTCCTAGCGTCGATCGTCGCTTTTGTCGCGATCGCGCGTATGGGGGGCGAGTTGCAAGGAAAGAAGATCGCCGCGTTAGGCATGACCCTTTCCATTGCGGCGTGTATTTCCGGACCTCTTCGCTCTTTCGTCTACGAACGCGCGTTCGACAAACAGGCCGACGAGTTCGTTAAGGCGTGGTTTGAGGCCGTGAAAAACGAAGATTGGGGCGTCGCTCATCAAATGTCGCAGCCATACTGGGGACGCGCCGTATTCGCGACGCATCAGGATGAAGTTCGTTATTGGCGCGGCCAGATCAATAACGAAGAGGAAGTGCACAGCATGGCGCATTCCTATTTGTGCAATCCCACGATCCTCACGATTAAAGAGCTTGGCGATCGCATCAAGCCAAGTTACTACGCTACGACGGCGACTAATCTGACCGCCTCGAACGAATCGACCGTTCGAATCTACGCGTTCACGGTCGAGCCCGAGACGCCCGACGGCAAGAAGCAGACCTTCTTCTTGTCCTTCGTTCTGGAGCGCGTGATGAGGAAAACGCCGAAAGGCGATACCCTCGTCGGATGGCAGATGAAGTCGAGCGACTTCATTCCCCTCAAGCTAGACGCTCAGAAAAGGCCCGTCGACCCCAAAGCCTGACGCGCGCGCTTTTGACCGCATTACAAAACGCTCCAACTTTCGGAGCGTTTTTTAATGCGCGACGCATGACTGACAAACGCCTTTGTTTTAGGAATAACAGACTCGATGTTTACGTACCGAGACGTTCTCGATTCCGACGGGCTTATCGCGCGGCGACGACCCGGATATGAGCGCCGCGCCGCGCAGTTGGCGATGGCCGCCGAGGTCGACGCCGCGATTCGTTGTAAAAAATGCCTCGCCGTCGAGGCGGGAACCGGCGTTGGAAAGAGTTTCGCGTATCTTGTTCCCGCGATTCTCTATGCCGTGGGCGAGAAGGCGCTTCAGTATCCCGTCGACGATTATTTCGTTCTTCCCGACGACGAAGAGGCCGCGTCGATCGAGTCCTTGCCCAAAGTCACTGAAAACGAGGAGGATGACGACTCTTGGCGCGACTCCGAAGAGTTGGAGGACGCCTCGTTAACCGGCGATACGAGACGACGTGTCGTTATTTCAACGCACACAATCAGCTTGCAGGAACAACTCTTCAAAAAAGATATTCCTTTTTTGAACGCGCTTCTTCCATTCGAGTTTACCTCGACTCTTGCGAAGGGACGTTCGAATTACGTTTGTCGTCGACGCTTTGAGAACGCGGCGCGCGCCGCGTCGGGAAACACCCTCTTCGAAACGGATCAGCAAGCTGAGATGCGTCGACTGAGACGATGGCTTGAAGAAACTTACGACGGGTCGCGGTCCGAACTAGATCCGCCGGTTCCAAACGACGTGTGGAATGAAATCAACTGCGAGCGCGGGAACTGCACGGGAAAGAAATGTCCGTTTCGCGACTCTTGCTTCTTTGTCAGGGCGCGGAATCGAGTGAAGAGCGCGAATCTCATCGTCGTGAATCACGCGCTTCTTTTTAGCGATCTTGCGCTTACGGAAGGCGCGATCCTCCCGAGCTACGACGTGCTCATCTTCGACGAAGCGCATACGATGGAAGAGGTTGCCGCCGAACACATGGGCGTCGAAGTGACGGAACACGCCGTCGAATATCTTCTGACGCGCCTCTATAATAACCGTCTCAATAAGGGACTTCTCGCGGAAGAACTCTCGGCGACGCAGCTTCTTGCCGAACACGACGCGTTTGTCGACGCGGCGGATCGCGTTGTCGATTGCGAGTTTCGAACGGAAGTATTTTTCAATGAACTTCGCGCGTGGTTGGAGGCGCGTCCTAATTCCAATGGTCGCGTTTTGGAGCCGAATATCGTTCCAAACGCGCTAGGGGAGGGACTTAGAGCGCTCAAGAGAGTTTTGGGGTGCGCGGCGGATCTCATTGAGGAACCGGGGCGCCGTCAAGAGTACGTCGCGGCAACTCAGCGCGTGACCGATTTTATCGCCGCTCTTGACGACTGGCTAGAACAGCGCGCGGACGGTTACGCCTACTGGCTTGAAAGCGTTCCGTCGCGCGGCAAAAATCGCATAACGCTGAAGGCGGCGCCGATCGACGTCGCGCCGATTTTGAGAACGCGCCTTTTTAACGTCGTTCCGACCGTCGTGGCGACGAGCGCGACGCTGACGACGGGACGGAAGTTTTTCCGCGGCACGGCTCCCGAGTCGACGACGATCGAGGAAAAGGCGTTGGCGGTCAACGGGGCCGAAGAGTCGGAAGATACGCGTCGCGCGTTTGCGTTTTTTCGACGTCGCGTCGGGATGACGGGAGTCGCCGCGCGCTCTTTGGGGAGCCCTTATAATTATCGTGAGCAGATGACGCTTGTGCTTGTGCGCGGGCTGGAACGTTCGGAACCGGCGTTGGAACCGACGACTCAGTTGGCGCGAAACGAAGAACGGTTGTGGCGCGCGACGCTGGATTATATCGACGAAACCGACGGCGGGGCGTTCGTTCTTTTTACGAACGCTCAGCAAATGAGACGCGCGACAACGGCGCTGGCGTCCGCCTTCGCGGAAAGAAATTATCCTTTCTTTTCGCAGGCGGAAGGGGGATCGCGACAGCTGATGGTCGAGCGTTTTAAGGAAAGTTCTAGGAGCGTGCTCTTTGGCGTCGACAGTTTTTGGCAAGGCGTCGACGTGCCGGGCGCCGCGCTTCGAAACGTCGTGATCGTAAAATTTCCCTTCCTTTCGCCGTCGCATCCTCTCGTCGAAGCGCGGATTAAGTCGATCGACGAAAACGGCGGGTCGTCGTTTCGCGATTATCTTCTTCCAACGGCAATTTTGAAGTTCAAACAGGGCGTCGGAAGGCTGATTCGCACGCGCGAGGATAAGGGAATCGTCGTTCTTTTGGACGAAAGAGCGCACACGAAGGGTTATGGGCGCGATTTTCTCGCTTCGCTCCAGGATTGCAAAGTGCGACTCGATTCCTATCGGTGAATTGGGGGCGTTTTGTTTCCACGTTTATCGAGTAGAATAATAGACCAAACGGTTATCGTGTGCGAACGTGATTCGAAATGGCGGAAGGTAGTTAGGATGAAATTCTATATTGAAACAGTCGGTTGTCAGATGAACACGCTTGATTCGGAGCTTGCCGCGGCGGAATTGATCACTGCCGGATGGGAGCGTCTCGAATCGCGTAAAGACGCGGATTTAGTGATATTCAACACCTGTAGCGTTCGCGAACACGCGGAGGAGAAGATTTATAGCGCGTTGGGGCGGCTCAAGCATTGGAAGACGCAGAAGCCGGGCTCTCTCATCGCCGTTATGGGGTGCATGGCGCAGAAGGACAAAGAGATCGTCTTTCAACGCGCGCCGTATGTCGACGTTGTGTTGGGGCCCGGTAAGATCGATCAACTCGTCGCGTTGGTTTCCGCCGCCGCCGCGACGGGGCTTCAGCAGATTGCTATTGGAATTGACCGCTTCTCTGGTAAAACGGATCGAAGAGAGGTGATGGATTCTTTTCGCCTCTATGATCCGAAACGTCTTCCTCAGACGCGTCCCCACGTCTTCCAAGCGATGGTGCGCATCATGTTTGGGTGCGATAAGTTCTGCTCCTACTGCGTCGTGCCAAGCGTGCGCGGACCGGAACAGTCCCGATCGCCTAAAGAGATTTTAGACGAAGTGAAGGCGCTTGCCGCGCAAGGGTGCGTTGAAGTGACCTTGATTGGTCAAACCGTCAACAGCTATCGATATACGGAAGGCGGAAAGACGACGCGCTTGGCCGATCTCCTCGCAATGGTCGACGCCGTGGAGGGGATCCGACGCGTGCGTTTTGTTAGCTCCTATCCGACCGATATGACGGACGAGCTTCTGCAAGCGGTTCGCGACCTTCCCTCCGCAATGCCATATATTCACGTTCCCGCTCAGCACGGGGCGAACTCTATGTTGAAGAGAATGCGTCGTCGTTATACGGTCGAAGAATATCGCGATCTTGTCGACCGCATCTACGCGACGATTCCCGGCGCCGCCGTCACGAGCGACTTTATCGTCGGTTTTTGCGGCGAAACGGAGGAAGAATTCCAACAGACCGTCGATCTTGTCCGTTACGCGCGTTTTAAGAATAGCTTTATCTTCAAATATTCCGAACGACCCGGCAACGAAGCCGCTAAAAAATGGGAAGACGACGTCCCTGAGGAAGTCAAAAAGAGACGCAATAACGAGTTGCTTGCCGTTCAGAATGAAATCAGCGCCGAGTGGAATCGCTTTTTCGTCGGTCAAGAAACGGAAATCCTTGTTGAAGGGCCCAGTAAGCGCGAATCGCGCGGAATCGCCCAAGAGGAGACTCTCTATGCGGAGTGCGAGCAGTCTGACCCCGTCGCGGATTCCGGAGCTCCGATTTCCACGAGCGTCGAAGAACTGATCAGCTCCGCGAAAAGCTCAGGACTCGTACAGATGACGGGGCGCACTCCGTGCGATCGAATTGTCGTCTTTAACGGAACGCGCGACCTTGCGGGGACTTTCCGGCGCGTTAAGATAGTGGAAGCCGCGCCCTTTACGCTCTTTGGAACGCTCGTTCAGCAATGAGTTCGCAGTCTTCGTTAAGAAATTATTGGGAAGAGCGCTCCGCCGCAAAACGCTTTACGACGCCCCTTCACGTGGAGACTCTTGCGAAATACGTTGCGAAGGACGCGTTCATTCTCGACGACGGGTGCGGTTACGGTCGCACCCTTGCGGAACTACGCGGCGCCGGGTTTTCGCGACTGACGGGCGTCGATTTCTCCGCGCCCCTTGTCGAGAGAGCGCGTCGGGAAGTTCCGGAAGCGGCTCTCTTTGTCGGCGACGCCGCGTCGTTGCCTTTTGACGACGCGTCTTTCGACGCCGTCTTGCTCTTTGGCGTTCTCACGTGCGTCCCTGCCGACGACGTTCAGAAGCGCGTCGCGGCGGAAGCGCGGCGCGTTTTGAAGTCGCGGGGCGTCTTGTACGTCAACGATTTTTTACTCAACGACGACGCGAGGAATAGGGAACGATACGCGCGCGCTCCTCAGGGGCGCCCCTACGGGGTTTTCACCCTCCCCGATGGGGCGGTTTTACGCCATCATCGTGAAGAGTACGCACGAGATCTCTTCCGCGATTTTGAGACGGTTCTTTTTGAAAAGACGATCTTTCCGACGATGAACGGTCATCAGTCCAACGCGTTTGTCTACGTTGGACGCAAATGACGCGTTATTGAGAAATTGAGACGCGTTCTCCTTCGACGACGACGCGGTTCCCGAGGAATTGGAGCGCGGTCTCGAGACGTTCGCGCGCTCCTTGACTCATTCGCGCTTCGCAAATGCGAAGGACTCCCTGGAAGAGGGCGCTCTTCTCGAGGGACACGTTCTGTTGAATGAGTTGTATCATCCCAGCGGCGATTTCTTGAGGCGCGATTTGAACGACGTCGCGTTTGAGATCCCCTGGCGAACGTAGCGACAACGACCCCGACGTTTCTAGGTAAAGGAAGCCGTTTTGTCTGTAGATTCCAAGGCGTTGATGACCTTGCATCTGCTCTTCATAGGCGTGCAAAACGGCGTTTGTAACCTTTTCTCGCCCGAAATAACTAACGATACGTTTGATGAGAATATCTTCGGAAAGGGGCGCTTCCACTTCCAAAATTGCGTGAACGATTTTCTGGAGGTTTTGGGGAAAACTCGAAATAATGGCGTCGACGTTTGCCGCGCGGTAACGCGGAAAGTGATTGTCGGCATTTCCGTCAACCTTTTCTTCGAAAGAAACGTCTAGATCGTCGTCAGCGATATCGGAGACGCTCGGAGCGGAGGCGGGCGTCTTGGCGGAGACGTGGGAATGCGTCGAGAGCGTTCGGTTGATCGCCTGTAGCAAACGTTCCAGGGAGCGTCCGCGATTCTTGAACCATTCGGTCGACCAGAGACGATAATAGCTCCATCCGGTACCTTCGAGTACTTCTTGACGGAGACGATCGCGATCTCGCGCGTTTTTCGAGCGGCGGTACGCGTTCCCGTCGCATTCGATTGCAAAGAAATAGTCGTCCGTGTCGGGTGCTTTGACCGCCAAGTCGATTTTAAGTTCCGACGCGCCGACGTGTTTGTCGACTTGGTATCCTTTTTCAACGAGCGTTTCGTAGACTTCGTCGACGAAGTCGTCCGGCGATTCGTAGAGTTCCCCCTGGTTTGTTTCGCCGCTAAACGCGTCGGTTCCCGTTTCGGCGTACTCCAAATATTCGCGAAGAAGTCTCGCCCCGTGCGATTTGGCTTGATTGAGGTTAATGTCCGAACCGTGGATCGACGCGACGACCTTGACGTTAAGCTTGGCGCGCGTCACGGCGACGTTGAGACGGCGTTCTCCTTGTTGGCGATTGAGCGGTCCAAAATTGTGAAGGAATTTTCCGTCGGATCCCTTCGCGTACGCGATGCTAAAGATGATCGTGTCGCGTTCGTCTCCTTGCACCGTTTCAAGGTTTTTCACGAAAAAAGGCTCCGGAACGTCGGGACGGAAGAAATCTTCTTTGTCCTGCTCTTGGAGACGTCGTTGTTTGAGAAGACGTTCAATAAGCTTTTGCTGGGATTGGCTGAACGCTACTATTCCAAGGCTTCGCTCCGGAGTTTCCTTGATGTGTTGATAAATCAAGTCGACGATGAAGGACGCCTCTTTGTAGTTGTGTCGAAGTTTGCGGTCAAATGTTCCGTTCACGCAGTAGTAATTGATCCCGACGCCCTCTTTTCGACTCAGCGTCGAGGGGAAGGTGACGAGTCTGGATTCGTAAAAGTTCTTATTCGAGAACGCGATGAGACTTTCATGACGACTTCGATAGTGCCATGAAAGCCTCTGCACCGGCAAAGACCCCGCGCATAGATCAAGAATCGATTCGTATTTGCCCGACTCGTCGTCTTCATCCTCCTCGAAATCAGAGTCGTTGGAGGCGTTGAAGAAGTTGGTCGGGGGCATTTGTTTAGAGTCTCCGACGACGATGAGCTGGTCGGCGCGGTAAATTGCGCCGAGAGCGTCTTGGGGAAAAATTTGCGACGCTTCGTCGAAAATGACCGTGTCAAAATGAAGCGAATCTCCCGCGAGGAATGTGCTGACGCTTAACGGCGACATGAGGAAACACGGTTTGAGGAGAAGCGCGAGGTCGCTAATTTCCGAGAGGAGGACGCGGATACTCTTCTGTTTTCGCTTCTTTTCTCCTTCGCGAAGGAGGATGTGAACTTCGCTTCCGGGGACGACGAATTCCGAGGCGGGACGCTGCGAGGAGAGGAACGCGCGAAGACGCGCTTTATTCACCATGAATTGCGCCGCGTCCTTTTCGCTGAATATTTGAACCGTTTGATCTTGAGATATCTGGCTAAAGCGCGCCAATTCGGGCGTAGAGGCGATGATCGAGACGATTTGTTCCTCTCGACAGAGGCGTAGAAACGCGTCCGGGACTTTTTGGCAAGGGATCTTTGAGGAGATGACGACGTCGATAAAGGAAAGGAGATTTTGGGCGTCGAGTCGGGGTAAAATTTGCGTTTCAAAATGAATCCATTCTTCGAGCGCGTTGACGTGGACGTTGAGACTTTCGCGACACGCCGCGCATCGACGTTCGACTTTTTCGCGCGGATCGCGTTGAACGTCGAGATTGGCGCTGTCGAAGTAGTTTTCCGCACGGAAAATGACGGAGTTTGATTTTTGGAACGCTTTTCCTAACGCGTCGGCGAGTCGCGCGAATTTTACGCGTTCTCTTTCAATTTCGACGGAATTCAAATTCAGCAAGCGTCCTAACGGAACGTTTTGGTCGCAGAGGAGGGAGAGCTTCTCGAGGGACGTCTTGAGAGAGCGTCGCGCGTCGTCGTTTTTCAAAAGGGAAGGGAAGACCAACGTGTCTAACGAATCCGCGTAGGCGTTAAACTGTTCGACGTTTTTCTGGTACTGTTCGAGTTTCTCCATCGCGTCGATTTGTTCGCTGTAGGAGAGCTTCTTCCCGTCGCGTAGGTAGAGATCGAGGGCGTCGGCGAATTCTCTATACCATGGGACGGCGTTCTGAATTTTGAATGAGCTGAGTTTGAAGTACTTGCTGACGAGAGTAATATGCGCCGCGTATTTCGTGAAGGCGGCTTCGAGAGAAGACGCGATCCGCTCCAATGTCGCGCGTTCCTCTTCGAACTCCTGATCGCTCATCTGAGGGAGTCGGCCCAAAGGCGTTTGGCGACCGACGAATTTGACGAGTTGATCCAACGCTCCCCTGAGCGCCTTTCTGGAGTCGTTGTTTTCCAGCACGGAGGGTGCGACGAAATTCCCCAGCGACAGGACGCGCGTCTCGAAGGCCGCGGTATTTTCCTGGAAAAGTTCGAGTTTCTCCATCGCGTCGATCTCTTCTTGATAGGAGAGTTTCTTGCCGTCGCGTTTATAGAGTCTCAGTTTTTTCGAGAGACTTTTGTACTCGCCGTTGAAAAGGCGCGTGAAGAAGCCCGAGTAGAGCCTGACGAGGCGCAGACGACTGTCTTTTCCGTCAATTTCGTAGATTTCCTTGTCGAAAAGGGCGTCGATTGCGCTTTGAGTTTTTTGAATATTGATTCTTAGATCGTCGATTTCCGCAAGTTCGTCGGCCATGCGCTCGATTGTCGACGCGTTGAGAAACTTGGGCCCGAGCGCTTTCGTTTTAGAAAGGATCGGGAAGATATGGTAAAGATTGTAGACGTCGACGAGGGTCGCGCAGCGAATGTCGTAAAGACGCGCGAGTTCGTCAAGGGACTCTCGGATTTCGTCGACGAAGCGCAGAAGGGCGTCGACCGCGTCGCGCAAGGGATCGTTATTCTTTGACGCGGATGTTTCATTCTTCAAAAGACGATAGAAGACGCCGTCGTAGAGTTGAACAAGACGTTCTCGATACTCTTTGCCGTTGAGCAAGAAGACGCGTTCGTCAAAGAGAGCGTCTAAGGACGCTTGGCTTGTTTTAACGTCCGCGCTTTGCGCGTCTAACACGCGAATGGAGCGCGCGACGAGATTGCGTTTGGACGCGTCGAGTAGGGGCGCGCCTATTTCGTTCGGAATGGAAAGAAGTTCGAAAAGGAGCGCGACGTTGTAAGACTCCAGAAGATTGACGGCGTCGAGCCCATAAAGACGCGACGCTTCTTCTAGCGGATTTTTGATTTCCGTAACGAGTTGCCAAAGCGCGTCGATCGTATTTTGCAATTCTCTCTTATTTTGAAAGGTCGCGTTGCGCTTTTGGAGCCCGTGCCACGGATTTTGTCGATAGTCTTCTCCAACAAGAGGAACGTACGCGGCGTATTCTTTAAGGAGGAGAAGGACGTTTTGGAGCGTCCCGTCGTCGAACGACGAAAGATTGGGAATCGTCCAGTTGACGATCGGCGCGTTTCGTAGCGACGAATAGTCCTGGTAGAGCTCGTACAGGCTCTTTTCTACGATAGGACGCGGTTTATGAAGTTCGTCGACGTACGCGTCGAGTTGACGCATCGTGGACTCCTTCAGGTGTATTTCTTGATCCGCCCTTGAGGAGACGCCGCTTTTAGGCGTTCTTAACGTTTTGCATAATTCGGCGACGACCTCTTTTTTATTCGCCTTATGACTATGAAGTTCAAGGCAGAACTCGCCTAGTCCCGCTTTGCAAAGCTTGTCGTAAACGACGTTCAGAGCCGCTTGTTTCTCGGAAACGAAGAGAACTTTTTTTCCCTGCCCCAGAAGTTCGGCGACGATATTCGTAATCGTTTGGCTTTTCCCCGTGCCAGGAGGCCCTTGCAGAACGATATTTACCCCCGCGCGCGCCTTTTCTATTGCTTCCAGTTGGCTGGAATCAGCGTCGACGACATTTTGCAATTCGATCAGCGGGTTGGCTAAGCGTTGCGTAACGGGCTGATCTGACGTTGCCGGATCTTTGTCCAGAAGGCGCCGAACGTTTTCGTGGGCGAGAATCGTGGCCGCATTGTCCGTCAGGTCGCGGTACATGTTGATCTTTTGGAAAGAGAAGAGACCGATTTTGCAATCTGGAAAAACGCGTTGCTTGTATTTGTCGTTTTCGACGAGGTCTTGAACCTTTTGAAGGTATTCGTAAAAGGGTTCGTTGTTATATTCGGGCAAGACGATTCCGAATTCGGATTCCATCTTAAAGGCAAAGGTGGGATTGAGGAAGGGATCGTCCCCTGTGAAGCGGACGACATAGCTTCCTTGAGTTCTGTCCCATTCGATATTGATCGGCGCAAGGAGAAGGGGCGCTTTGTTTGGGGGCGTCGACGTTTCGTTCGAATTGAATTCCCCCCATCGTATGAATCCGAAGACCATATAGGAGACGTGAAGACCGGTTTCTTCGAAGAAAAAGCGCGCTTTCTTTTCGAGGTTTTCGATCGCTTCGATCGGATCCCCGCCGTTGTAAACGAGGAGCTTTTTGCGCGCCGCGAGGGCGTGGCGTTCGAGATATTTTTCTCTTTTCTGTTCGGGCGTGCGCTTCTCAAGATCGAGGGGAAGCGGAGGAACGGCGGGATTAGACTTCTCCTGGATTTCAAGCTGCGGATCGTAAACGGGGATCGTATATTCCGTGTCCGCCTTGTTGAAGAGGACGTCGACTTCGGGAAGGAGAACTTCCACCGTCGATTTCGGGAGATCTTTAAAATTGACGAGATTATTCCTTTTGCCGACGTCGAGAAGCAATCGCGTCCAATTTTTGAGTTTAGAGCTGTCCACAGGAGTCGCCTTTAATAGCGTTTAGGGTCGTGAAAGAAACGCGTTGCCGAACGAACGCGAGGAAAGGACTCGAACAATGGACGCTAGAGTAATAGGCGCTTTGTTCGACGCCGTAGGAGGTGACGATAGGAAAAAGAAACGCCGACTAGAGGCCGACGTTTCTTTAATTAAGAGGGCAGAAAAGTCCGTGAACGACCTGATCTCAAAGTTGTTTTACGAGCAAAGGCGATAAGGATCAGCGCCAAGCTTCGAGGTAACGGGCGAGTTTGTGCATATCGCTACCGACCTTGATCGGACGAGGATAAGCGCGAAGCTTGCTCATGTTAATGAGTTCTTCGAATTTCGGGAAGCTTAGACCCATCGGGTCGGAACCGCTGTTGACGGAGATCATGACGCCGTTGAGGTTCTGTTCGCAGAGAGCGCGATAGCAACCGACGCCGATCTGGCTACCGACGCAAACGTCGTACGCCGTGGGCTGATTGCAACGGACTTCATAACCGAACTGGAGACCGTTAAACTTCTTGGACTTGCCGGTGCGGCGCTTGTATTCTTCCGCCATGAGACGACCAAGGCGAGAGGAGTACTTGAGTTGAGAAACCGGGAAGTGACCGAAGGTGTCTGGCTTGAGGGAGAGGTATTCGTCGTGGGAGACGCATTTCTCGATTTCGGCGAGGGGCAGAAATTCGGCGACGCCTTCGGAGATGACGGCAACAAAGCCCTTCTGCCCTTCCTTTTCGCGAGCGATGCACACGTCGACGAGGTGATTGACGACGTGAGACATATCGACGATCGTGCGCATGACGGGCTTGCCGTCTGCGTCGAGAACTTCTTTGCCCGTTTCAGGATCGATGGTGACTTCGGTGGTCTTCCAGGATTCTTCGATATCTTCAAGTCCAACGACGGCGGAAGCTTCGCCCGCGACGGCGGCGCCATAAGCAAGCCACGCGGCGGCGCGACCCATGAGCTGGCAAACAAAGCCCGCGCCCGCGGCTTCGCTGTCGGCAAGAAGGTTGCGCAATTCCTTGGCAAGCATTTCGACGGCGCTGAAGTAACCGAAGGTGAATGGGATGCCTTCATAGTCGTTGTCGATCGTCTTGGGGAGGTGGACGACCTTGATGCGCTTGGCGTCGGCGGGCTTGCGATCCATATAAAGCTTGAACTTGGCCGCGGTGGTCAATGTGTCGTCGCCGCCGATCGAGACGAGAGCGTCGACTCCGAGGGAGCAAAGCGCCTTGTAGACGGTTTCCATCGGAGCGGTCTTTTCGGGATTGGCGAGATCTTCGGGCGTTTTGAGCGCTTTTCCGGGGTTAGCGCGCGCGGTGCCGATGCAGATCCCTTGCTTCGTGCGTAAGCCGTCGCGAACGCACTTGTCGAGACGAATGTAAGCTACGCCTTCCTTGAGAACGTCGCCGTCGTTATAATCGACGAGGTGGGTGTAACCGTTGAGCATACCGTAAACTTCGACGCCGGCGCGAGCGAAGCAAAGGGCCGCGCCGCCGATGACGGCGTTAGCGGCGGGAGCGGGGCCGCCGGAGAAGAGAATAGCAACTTTTTTGACGTCCGTATTCGGTCGCTGAGGACTGGTTAACGACGACATATGCAACCTTTCTGTGTCTAACAATAATATATAGGGGTACGCGCGCGAATTTCTTAACGAACGTGTTCGCGACGCAGTTATACTCTACACGTATTCTATAACGCGCGTTAATTTTTTCAATCGGCCAGCATCGCGCAAAAGGGTGCGCTCTAGAATAATGGGCTTCTTCCTTGCATAAGACAATAATTTTGATAAAATAGAGAAAATAGAATAAAAGCGTTGACGGAATTCAAATTTGTTGGAACAACGATGGGAAAAGGAACGTCGAAAGATTGGGAAAATACCCTTTATGGGAATATGTTCCAAGTTGTGAATTTCTTGCGCAACCTAGGAATTTTTGTCCTCTTTTTTATTTTAAATAAAAGGATGAATTTCCGTATTTGTAAAAATTGACATATCCTTTTAAACTAACAGGTAGAATGGTTCACCGTTTGTTTTTTTAGTTTTTTTTATGACTTTTTTATAGGGGTTGCGTTACACTTAGGGAAAATGCGTTTCAATGGGCTAAGACCGTGTCCAGAGCTTTTTGGCTTCTGATGCGGCCAAGCGTTCGCGTTCGAAACGGCTGTTGCAATATCGGCAAATATCGACGTGAGATAATCGTTTTTTCGACAAAAACAAGAAAAGCGCCAGCGTGAAACGAATACGAAGCGTTTTGCGCGGCGTCGCGCTTTTTCGTTTTGGCAATTTAAGACATGAACAGACGTCACGTCAATACATCCGTCAGAGAGTGAAAAGGCGCGCGTGAGCGTCGGCTAGGCGACGCGTTCTTGTCGAGGGTTTGGATCCACCCTCAAGACGAGTTCGCGTTCGACTCATTTATTACGTTAAGGAATGAATACTATGTCGCAAACTGGTAAGAGATTTCTGTCCGATCTTCTGAATCGCGTTTTGAACACGACTTCTGAGTCGAAGAAAAACGGACGCGCCCTATCCGCTCGACGTCTCGGGATGGAACCTCTCGAAGAACGTCGGCTCCTCTCCGCCGACCCGACTTTGTTGCGCGCTTTTAGCGACGAGACGGCGTCCGTAGCTAACGTCGCACCTTCCGTTAGCGTTTCCGTCGATTCCATCAATCTTTCTAACGCGACCCTCGCTTCCGACGGAACGCACGTCGTTAGTAGCGATATCGCCGCGACTAACACGGATAGCTTCCGTCACTACAACCAAGGGTGGGCGGCTACTCTCGCCGATCTCTTGACCTACACCGGATGGAGCGACAACTCTGAGATCGTCGATCCTGATTCCACCGATTCTCTGGAACAGCAGACCTTCGACTATATCGCGAGTTCCTTCTCGAACGCTCAGACCTCGATTCTTTATGCTTACGCGTGGTTCATGGGCGGCGCCGACGAATATATCTATCAGGATCAGGCCGCTTATGCGCAGATTCTTCCCAATAGCACGAACGGCGGATTGTATCCTTCCACGTCCGGCGAATGGCAGGCGTATTCCAGCTACATGAAGGAAATCCTCGCCTCTGATATTCCCTCTCCGCTCTACGGCGTTTCGACCGAATATCTCGACAATAATTACGGCGTTGCCGTTACGGTTCACTACCGTTCGAACTCGACTGGCGAAGACGTCGATTTAACCCTTTCTCCGAAGCAGTCTACTCTGACCTTCTGGGGGTACGACTACGATTCGACCTACAAGCCTGAGGATCCCGAGTACTATACCGCCGTCTACATGTCCAATCCTGAGACTGGCGAAGTAGAACGCATGCCGATCATGTGGAATAGCGTGACGGAAACCTATGACTTCGTAACCTACAATCAGACTACCGGTCAGACTCCCTACATCTACTCCTTCACCGTTCTGCAACGTATGCCCGGATACGGCGTTCTCGAAGAAGACGCCTACGAACCGAACAACGGCGTTCTCGATTTTGAAGCCGGTTCCCCCTCTGATTTGGGCCAGATCGACGTGATTAAGCCAGGCGTTTCCACCGGAACGACGACGAACGGTAACGTGATTGTCCTGGAAGATCTCACCCTCTACGCCGAAGGAAACGATTCACAGAAGGCCGACCCCGTCGATTACTATAAATTCGAACTCACTCAGACGGCGTCGAATTCCGACTCGATCATTGTCGAATGGGCCGACGGAGTTCGCTATCAGAATCTGAAGGCGACTCTGTTCTCTTGCTCCGGAAACGAAGCGTTCGTTCTCGATCCGACGCTTTATGGACACGTCGCGGGCTATTACGACTCCGTTTCGACCGATTACCTCGAATACGTCGTTGGGGAAGACGGCAAGACGTACACGAAGACGATTCATCGCCTTTCAATTCCTCTTTCCGGTCTGACTTCCGGCGAGTATTTCTTGAAGGTTGAATTTGCCGACAACGTCGTCAACGGCGTCAACGTCAACTACAAAGTCACGATCAACGCCGGTTTTGACGACGTCTATGAATCGAATAACTCCTTCGACGAAGTCAACGAACTCCCCGTTTCGACCAACCAGAATCCGACGTCGAATCTCGGCGTTCTCTACGGCAAAACCGAGCTCTCGGATCTCGTTCTGCGTCAATACAGCAATATGGTTGATGAAACCGACTGGTATCGTTTCGAAATGACCGAGATCGGTACCGCCGCGAATTTCATTAATCTGTATTACAACTCGACCGCTTTGAACGTCAACGACGCGGATCTTGACCTCTATCTCTACAAGTTAGACCCGACCTCTTCTCGCGGGTACTCCCTAGTGGCGAAGAGCTATGTTGAAATGACGAATAAAGAGTCGATTAGCCTTGAAGGCGTCGAACCGGGCGTTTATTACATCAAGGTCGTCGGCAACTATTCCGCGGGCAACGTCGAGTACAAGCTCGAAATCAATCCCGGCGTGAGCGACGTCCCCGATCTGCGTCCGGAAGTCCTTCCCGGCACGAATTGGGAAGCTCCTCTCGTCGTTTCCGGCGACAAGTACGTTCCTAACGGATCCGAGGTTTATGAGAACGATCAGGTCGTCGGCGTCGATTCCTCGATTTATCTCAACTACTCCTTCACCGTCAACGGCGCGTCGAAAGACATGGGCGCCGATAACACCGCCGCTTACGAAGGCGTGCGCTTGGCGATGTATATCAACGGCAAGCTCGTCGATTCCAACGATATCTCCTTGTTGCTCGATATGAACACGACGATGAGCTCCACTCTCAAGGATAAGCTCTATAGTCTCTTCTGTTCCGACGTCGGTCTCGATATGCTCGCGGGCGAATCGATTGCGATTCGCAACCTTGATTTGGGTCGTATGATCGACGAAGGTTCCTTCGCGAATAAGTACTTCGATTCGTATTCCTCCGCGACCAACTCGGTCGTGATCGTGATCAATCCCGACAACTACATTCTCGCCGACGATTTCGGTAAGGTTGTCGACAATCGCGAAACGAAAGAAATGACCTTGACCTACAAGGACGGGGCTTTCTACAACGGCGCGACCGTCGTCGCTGTCTCCAAGGGCGAGACGATTGAACTGTATCGCAACAACCGTTATCTTGCCGACGTCGTCTACGGGGTCGACAACTTCACCTTTAAAGACGGCGACGTCGCTCTCGTTTCCGTCGTCAGTCATCAGTATGAAGTGCATATCGACGGCGCTTACACCGTCAAAGGCTCTGTTGCGGGCTACCTTGAGTACTCCGTCGACAATAACTTCTCCTCGATGTTCTTCACGGTGAACGATCTGAGCGAAGACGCTTTCGCTCCTAACGGAAGCATCGACGAAGTTCTCAATAACGACAATCCCGACGACACGAATCCTGATCTTGAATACGCCAATATCGACAACCTGACCGCCTATGAGACGGAAACCGGTAGCGTCCTTTATCAGCGCGTCATCGACAATCTCGTGATTACTGGCGGAACGAATGAAAATGGAGCCTATGTCTCCGACTGGTTCCGCTTCAACCTCAAGCAGAGCGAAAACGACGCGGTTCCGAATTACAAGGACGCCTTCATTCAGATCGATATGTCGGACTCCCTCGAAGGGCTCGACGTCAAAGGCAACTTGGGCGACCTCGATCTTTACCTCTATCGCGCCGTTTTGACCGACGATACGCTTTCCTTTGACGAAGCGTACGAACAGGGCGCTTACACCCTTGAATTGGTTCAAAGTAGCAAGGGCGTCGGACTCCAGGAACGCATCTCCTTCTCCAACCTTGATATCACCGACGGCAATTACTTCATCTGTGTCTCCGGATTCAACGGTTCGGCGAATCGTTATTCTCTCACACTCGGCGGTTTCACGAAGTCCGGCGACGTCCTTCCGACCGATCCGAACGAATACTTCACCGAAGATTCCGTCTCGGTTTTGAATTCCGTCGCGACTCTCAACTGGCACGTCCCCGTCGACGACTATGTCTCGCGCGTTAAAATCGAGTACCGCGTCGTCGGCGCCTCCGATTGGGTCGAAGCGGGCGTCTTCAAGCCTTCCGTCACTTCCTGCAAGATCGCGGGCCTCTCTTCCGACACGGAATATGAATTCCGCCTGACGGTCGCCAACTACTTTGTCGAAAACGATCCTCTTACCGCGACCGTTACGAAGAAGACCGACGCTTTCCTTAATGAAACGGTCTACCGCGCCGTCATCGTCGGCGTCGCTGACTATCCCGGAACCGTAGCCGACTTGGTCGCGCCTGTCAACGACGCGAAAGCGTTCCGCGACGCGCTTCTCCAAGATCCGCAGTGGGCGGAAAGCAACATCACGATGCTCGTCAATTCCGACGCGACGCGCGACTCCGTCCTTGAAGCTCTCGCGCAAGTCGCCGAAGATTCCGACGACAACGACGTTTTCGTCTTCTATTTCGCCGGTTCCGGTTCTTCCGCCGTAATCGGTAGCCAAGAAGTCGGCTATCTCAAGACGTGCGGTTCCGTCCGTAAAGAGTTCATCTCCAGCTCCGATCTTCTCAAGGCGGCTGAAAGTATCGCCGCCGGGTCTAAACAGTTCATCTTGGACGCCGGTCAAATCTCCCCCGACGCCGAGAACACCGGTATCAATTACGCGCCTTTCATCGAGTCCCTTACGACTTCGAAGGTCAACGGCGGTTCCGAGCGCGTCGCTCAGACGACCGTCCTTACTTCCGGCGACGACGTAAACTTGATCTCACCCTCCGGTTTAGGCAACCGTAGCGTCTTTAACCGCGCCCTCGTCGAGGCCATGGAGAAATACCTCCAGCCCGTAACCGCCGAAGACGTTGAACTCGCCGAAGAAGAAGCGAAGAACGCGAAGCCTGGCGTCGTCGTCGAAATCCCCGAAATCTCCGACGGACGCGTCTCCTTTGAAGAACTCTTCGCCGCTATTAAAGCGAACGAGAGCGTTCAGCTTTACTCCGTCGGCGCGTCTCTCGCCAGCAATACCGAGGCTGAGACCGTCTTGATGAGCGGTTTGTGGAACGAAGCCGATTCTTTCAACGAAACATGGCTCGAAAACGGCGCCATCGTCGTGACCACGACCGTCGACTGCGTCGACGCGCACGACGGCAAGATCTCTTTGCGCGAAGCCGCCGCTCTCATGGGCGTCCAGCTTGAAAATACCGTTCTCGCCGAAGATAACGCGACCTT
>CAVGEG010000031.1:0-396 GCA_963628165.1 Paratractidigestivibacter sp.
GCGAAGCGCGTCGACGCCTCCGTCGAGGAGGCTGTTCAGGTATTCCGCGTCGCCGCGTAGAAGCCGTCGTGGACGAGGTCGCGCTCTTTCGTCGAGAGGCTTGCGACCGTCGAAAGACCGACGTGGTGGTTCGTCATGATGAGTCCGTCGGAGGATACGAAGGACGCGCTTCCGGAGTTCGCGAACTTCAAGCACGATTTCTGGAGGCTCGTCAGGAATTCCGGCGTCACGTCGACTCCGTATTTCTCTTGCATTTGTTTGACGGGGGGATTGGTGAAGAGCCACATTCCTTCGTCGGCTATAGCGACGGCGGTAGCCGCAAAGAACGCGCACGCGCATGACGCCGCGTATTTCATCCATTTGTTCATAGCGTTTCTTTCCTTCCAACTTGCGCGG
>CAVGEG010000031.1:406-32248 GCA_963628165.1 Paratractidigestivibacter sp.
GGGCAATAAGCGGCGACCGTCGCCGCGGATTATTTTTGATCGAGCAGGTCGGTTTTCTTCGACGCGCGCAACGTTTCGTCAACGCTCAACGGGTCGACCGCGCGGCACGTCGTTTCGAGCGCGTCGACGATTTCACGAAGTTCGGCGCGCCAAAGTCGCGCGTCGTAATCGACCGGGTCGAGCGGGATGAACTCTTCTACGAGCTGAATCAGACGAAGAAGATGGCGGAAGACCACGCCTTCTTGCGTTTGCAGACGCTTCGACGAGATATACTTGTTGAAGTCGCCCCCGTAGCGCAGGAGAATATCCCCCGCGGCCCAGACCGGCGCGACGCGTAGATCGACGCCGGGGAAATGATAATCGAAGAGGCGACGAAGCTTCTCCGCGAAGGGAATCTGGTAGACGCGTTCTTCCTGATCGCCCCCGAAACGACGGCGTTCTTCGCGCGCGCGCTCTTCGTCTTCGGGCGTCGGCGCGACGAGCTCCGCGATGGTCGCGAGCCCCTTCTGCAAGAGCTCTTGATCGAGGCGCTCCGTCGCGAGTTTTCCCGCGGGGAGAACGTCGAGACGCGGCACGCGCAGATAGCGCGCGACTGTCTGCGGCGTCTCGAGGATGCTCTCGAACGCTTGCAGACGCTCTTCTTTGTCCGCGCCGCCAAGATACTCCAAGAGGAACGCTCCGTAAACGGGATGCGCCGTGCGCAAACTCGTGAGCGTCTTGAGTTTCGGAGTCGGATACGCGTACGACGCGCGGTAGCTCGACGCGATTTGGTCGCGAATCTCGGGCGTGAACTTCGTGAGATCGATTACGCTCGGCATGGTTCCGCTCGCTGGTTTCGACGCGGGCTTGGGCGCTTTTTTCGAGGGCGCGGCGTTCTTCGACTTCCCTTTGCCCTTCGTTTTGACGGGGGAAGGAGCGGAGGAGGACGCGCGACCGCCGAAGGTTAGGACGGGGATCGCGGGGGATTCGTCTTCGACGGGAGCTTCTTGGGGGGCGTCAGGCGCGGCGGACTCAGGCTCTTGATCGAGAGTGAAGAGGTCGCCGTCGTCGGAGAAGAAGTCGAACCCTTCGGGGAGGCCGACGGGGGTTTCCGGAAGGCGCTCTTCGCATTTTTTGAGTTCTTTTTCGTAGGCGTCGAAGTCGAAAGCGGAGTCGTCGAACTCGTTGAGAGAGGAGTCGTCGAAGATCCCCGCGCCGAAGGGGCGTCGACGGCGTTCCTTCTCTTTGAGGTCGCGGCGACGATCCATGAGCGCCTTCTGCGCCTCCGGCGTCGCGGGGATCCCGTAGTTCGTCGGGTTCGGCGCGAGACGCACGAAACCTCCGCGCCAAAGCGTCATCAGCGCCTTGTCCAGAGAGACTTGCATCTCCGCGAGTCTTTTGGGCCCCGTAAGACGGCGCGCGACAAGTTTGCGAATCGGCTCGACGTCGGGGTTGTGCGCGAGCATGTGCCCAAGAAGGCGCCAGGGAAGGGGGCCGCGACTGCCAAGTTTGGAGGGAGACGCGTTCTGAAGTTCGATAAACTGCTTCTCCGTCCACTGCGGTTTGAGAGAATTGCGCTTCGGAAGTTTTTTCTCACGCTTGCGACGTTCCGCCAAAAGGCGCGGATCTTTCGTCCCAGGGGGAATCGCCTTGTCGAGATCGCGTCGCGCGCGCTCGATCTTCACTTCCTCCTCCGGGCAGATCGCGAAGACGTACCCCTCCGTGTCGAACTGCGGACGTCCCGCGCGACCGAAGATCTGTTGCGCGACGCTCGGTTCGACGAGCGTCTTTTTATTCGCCGGCCCCTTCAGAAGCGTTGGAAGAACGACGGAACGCGCCGGAAGATTCACCCCTGCGGCGAGCGTCTCCGTGCACATGCAGAAGGAGAGGAGTTTCTTCTGGAAAAGCGTCTCCACCACGCGCTTATATTTGGGCAAAAGACCCGCGTGGTGAACCCCGATCCCCTGCATGAAGAGCTCGCGCAGACGCGGGCCCGCCCCCTGCTTGAGATCGAACTCCTTGAGCTCCTCTTCGACGAGCTTTCTGCGCTCTTTGTCTTCCAAACGCACGTCTGTTCGCGCCTTCGCCGCAAGTTCCCAGCATTCGTCGCGATTGAAGCAGAAGACGAGCGCGGGCGTGAGAGACGTTCCTTCATGCTCCCCTTTGCGCATCTCGCGTAGCTCTTCAGTGAGATATTTGTCGTCGATCCAGCGGTACAGGAGGGGCACTTTGCGCGTCGTCGACGTCACGAGGTCGAGTTTGCGACCGGACGTGCGCTCGAGCCATTGCTGGAAATCGACCGCGTTGCCGACCGTCGCGGAGATCAAGAGCGTTCGAACGTGGAGGGGGAGAAGCGCAAGAGTGAACTCCCAAACGACGCCGCGTTCCGGGTCGGAAAACTGGTGGAATTCGTCCATAACGACCGCGGAGACGTCTTCGAAGGAGAAGAACGCGTCTTCCGGATCGAAATCGACGTCTTCCTCGAAGTCGTCCGGGTTGACGGGAATCTCGGGAAGGGGAATCGCGGCGGTCTTTTTTGCCTCTTCAACTTGCGGCTTCTTCGCCTTCTCTTCGTCGCGCCAGTCGACGGCGACGGACTTCTTCGCGTTGAGAGACGCCGCCGTTATCCGCGGTTTGCCGTCCTCTTGGGGCGTCTCGGCGACCGGCGCAGGAGGGGGCGCCGGGTCTTTGCTTTCGGCGAATTCCGCGAAGGAATCGGAGGAGATCAGGCGGTTAAAGAGAATCTCCGCGACGACCACAAGGATCGGCGCGTCCGCGTTTTCACGACGGTTGCCCGTGATAAGCCCGACTTGCGAACGCTTGAACCCCCACCTTTCCACTCGGTTCTGAAGCTCCGCGTATTTCTGTTCTGTCAACGCGATCAGAGGCGTCGTGTAATAAGCCTTTTTACCCGTCTTGAGCGCCTCGTAGAGCGCCGCTTCCGCGATCAGCGTCTTCCCCATCCCCGTAGGGGCGCAAACGAGAACGCCGTGACTCGATTGAAACCAGGATTGAATCGCTTTTTCTTGAAACGGATACGGCTCGTATTCGAGCGCGTTAAGATACCCCCATTCGAGTTCTTCTCGATCGAGGGGGGGCGTGACTTCCGTTTCTCCGCTCTTCTGTGAATTCTCGTTCATTTCGTCATTATTATCTTTGTGGGACATTACTTCTTCAGTTGTCAGTCGTTAATTTTTCGTCGTCGAATACGCGTTTTGAGGTTCTGTAAAAATCCGGCGCACGAGATAAAATAAAAATTCGCTATTTATACTATATTCTTATTATAACGGCAGGCTCTTTCGTGTAAATCCCGCGCGTGGTCGGCAATCTTCGCAGAATAGCGGAGGAGGAGGCGTCGAGGAGTAGAGAGAGTCGATTTTGAAATTTCTTATGAAAAACGGCGGTTTTACGTTGAATGGCGTCTGGATTGCGTCATTTAACAGCGCTTAGACCGCGCCGGGGCTTTTAGATTGAGCGCCTCGACGTATAATCTTGGTCGTGGGGCGCGATACGCGTCCCTAAACCCTTGAAGATACGCTCCCTAAGAAAGGATGGTTCCCTATGGCGATTCGGTTGACAGAGCGCGCGGCGCAGGAAGTTAAAAACATTATGCTCGCTCAGAAGCTCGACGATAAGACCTTTGTGCGCGTCAATATCGTCGGCGGAGGATGTAGCGGGATGCAATACGCGCTCTCTTTCGACTCGGAGTTCAAGCCGGAAATCGACGCAAGATATGAAACCGACGGCGTCGGCGTCGTCGCCGAGAAGAAATTCGCGCTTTTCCTCGACGGCGTCGCCATTGACTTTATCGACATGCCTACCGCAAAAGGATTCTCCGTCGATAATCCTAAGTTCCCCGCGGGAGTTGGTTGCGCGGGCTGCGGACATTGACGGTCTAAGCGTGCAAGCGCGTTATGACGCGTCGCCTTGACTTGCTGATACTAAGAGAAAACTACGCGCGCGCGGCGCTCTTCGCGCTAAACTCGCGTCTTTATATTGGAGGAGTCTGTTCGACAGACTGACCACTGTACGCTATGGCTGATTATTACAAAATTTTAGGCGTTTCAAAAAACGCAACTCAAGACGAAATTCAAAAGGCTTATCGCGATCTCGCGCGAAAGTATCACCCCGACCTCAACCCCGACAACGTGGAAGAAGCGAAGAAGAAGTTTCAGGAGGTACAGGAGGCTTTCGAGACCCTTAAGGATCCCGATAAGCGACGCATGTACGACGAGAACGGCGACGCATATAAGCAGTTCGCGGGAGGTCGCGGCGGATTTAGCGGGTTTGGCGGATTCGGCCCCAACGGCGGTTTCTCCGCGGGGGGCGCGGGCGTCAATATGGAAGACATTCTTCGCCAATTTGGATTTGGCGGCGGCGGAATGGGGGGCGGCGCAAACTCGGGCGGACCTTTCGGCGGATTCGGCAGAAAAACGCGCCGACAGACCGCGTCTACGCAAGGCGCCGACGCGGTCGCCGACGTCTCGATCCCGTTCAAAACCTCGATCATCGGCGGAGCCGTCTCTATCGCCGTTCGCGATCCTAATTCTGGGAAGACGAAGAATATCGACGTGAAGATTCCCGCGGGGATCGAGTCGGGGAAGAAGATTCGACTGCGCGGGATGGGCGAGCCCGGTTTTAACGGGGGGGCCGCGGGGGATCTGTTGTTGACGGTGAACGTGACGCCGAATCCGAACTATCGGCGCGAAGGAAAGGATCTTTTCGTGACCTTGCCGGTGACGATTCTCGAAGCGGCGCTGGGGGGAAAGGTCGACGTGCCGACGCCTTACGGGCTCGTCTCTTTGACTGTGCCGCCTAATGTGACGACGGGCACGAAGAGCCGAATTAAGGGTTTCGGCGTTCGCACTGGCAAGGGATTCGACGGCGATTTGTACGTCGTGTTCGAGCTGCAGGCGCCGAAGAGGTGGCGTAAGGAAGATCTTGAGAAGCTTTCGACGATGAATCTCGACGTGCCGAATTTGCGCGATTCTCTTCAGTTCTAATGGATTTAGTCAAGCGCGGAGTTTTTGCGGGAAATCCTAATTTGACAAATATAGGAATTACCGCGACGAGCTTCGCGTTTCTTTTCACCTTTTCTCTAAAAATGTTGAAATTTCATTGACGCCCCGCGCGCGCTGAAATAGAATTACAGGAGCGTATTGTTGCGTCTTCTGGGCTTGTAGGTCTTGACAGACGCGACCGCTTGGTTGAGATTGGCCGATTCGCGCGTTCGTCTTGCGGCTCGGCGTTCATTGCGTTTCAGTCGACGCGTTGCGCGTCGCTGGTGGAGTACTTTACCCATGCGAAACACGGGCGTTACCGTTTCCCTTATCGTCTTTATGGTTCTGTCGCTTATTTTGGGCGTGACGACCTATCTGGGATGGAAGGGCGCTTCTGAAAAGAGAATGCAGGTTGAGGCCGCGAAAAAAGCGACCGCCGACGCTCAGTCGCTCAAATCCTCCATGGAAAGCGAGCTCAAGAGCGTTAAAGAAAAACTCGGGTACGACGCAGTCGACGATCCCGTGCAGCTCGCCGACACAATGTCCGCCGACGTTGTCGCCGCCCTTGGCGCCGTCGAAGACGTCGCTTCTTACCGCGACGTCGTCTTGAGACTCGGCGAAAATCAGGCGCGAAAAACCGTCGAATTCACGAATTACCGCGCTCTGCAAGGAGGCGCCGCCAATATCGCCACCCTCAATAGCGACATGACCGCCGTTCAGAAGAAAACTTACGACGACTCCGAAACGACGATCAAAACCGATCACTCCAATACGATCGCAGGCACTCAGAAGAGCTATAGCGACTTGAACGCCGGTTTTGGCTCTCAAAAGCAAGATCTTGACGGCCTCGTCGAAACCACGAACGCGGAAATCGCCGACGCCAAGCAACAGACCGCCGACTACAAAGAAGCCGCCGACGGTTTCCAGACTCTTAACGCGTCTTTAAACGAAAGGCTTGACCTCCTCGCTAAAAAGGATTTCACGCGCCACAGCGCCGAAGTCGTCTACGCCGATCAGGTTCTCAGAACCGTTCGTCTTAACGTCGGCGAGTTGGACGGCGTCAGACCTCTCACCACCTTCAGCGTCTACAAACCTTCCGCTCTCGATATGGAGACCGATAAGGCGAAGGGAAGCGTTCAGGTCGTTCGTTGCATCGGCGATCACCTCTGTGAAGCCAAGATTCTTGAAGACGAAATGTCCAACCCCGTCCAGAAGGGCGATCTTGCCTACACCCCTCTCTGGAGACCTGGAAAGGTTATCCGTTACGGTCTCGGTTACAAACTTGATATCGACGGCGACGGCATTGAAGATCTCGACGAACTCATCAATATCATCCAGTCTGCGGGCGCGGAAGTCGGCGCTTACGTTGATCGCGAGGGGAATCAAGTCGGCGAGCTCACCACCGATCTCTTCGCCGTCGTTTACGCCGACGAACATAGCGTCGATCTCGTCTCCAAAGCCAAGAACGACGTTGAGAATGAACGCCAGAGCAGGGAGCTTGTCAACCAGAAGTTCATCCTCGCCGCGAAAGAGCAGGGGATTCGCCTGATTAAACTCAGCGACTTCCTCAAGATGATCGGATACAAAGAAACCGGTAAGATCACGCGTTACCAGGCAGAAGGCGGAATCGACCTCCTTGACGACGGTAAAGCTATTCCGGAAGCCTCCGACGGTATCGTCGCGCCGATCCACCAGCTGGATCCCGATAAGGCGCCCGAGTCCACCGGTATCGTCGCCCCGTCCTTCAGAAAGGACGCGGAACCCGCCCCCGTCTCCGACGGAAAGGTCAGCGACTACTTCTTCCGTAAGCGCTCCCATAGCCCTGAACAGAAGTGATCTTTCGGTTCCTTAAATTGTGAACGTTGCGACGGCCCGATTTTTTCACGCGAAGGTCGGGCCCCTCTGTATAACGCCTGAGCTCCGTTGCTATTATTCCAAAAGTAGCAATTGACGGGTAAGACGCCCTCGCTTTATCAACCATATTTCAATAATTCACTTGGATTTTTGTTGACGCCCCCGCGCGCTGTGAATAAAATTTGCGGTAGGCGCTCGCCGTTGTGTTGGAAAACGGCCCATAAGCGCCTGTCGCTAATTCGTCGCGCGTAGCGCAAACTCAAGGCGACGACGCGACCTACGCGTCGCATGCGTCGTCGTCGCTCAAGGAGTACCTTTCACATGAAAAATCAGGGCGAGATCATTAGCCTAATCGTGTTTGTTATCTTAACCCTGGCTTTGGGCGTTACGACCTATTTCGGTTTCGACAAGTCCTCCGTGGCGAAAGCGGAACTCGAAAGCGCTAAGAGCGAGCTAGCCAACGTGACGGAGTCCGCCAACACGCTTGCCAAAAATCTGGCGACCGTGAAAACTCGCGCCGGGTTCCAGCCCGAAGATAAGGGAACCGATATCGTCGCCGCTATGTCCGTCGACGTCGCGACCGCGCTCGGCGCCGGATCCGAAAACCTCTCCTATAAGGCCGCCGTCGCCCAGTTGCAGAAGAATATCTCCACGCTCGACAAGCAAATCTCCGATATCGTCGCCGATCGCGACCTGCAGATCCAAAACGCAAACTCTTCCGTCGCTCTCGCCGTCCAACAGCAGGCTAAGTACGCCGCCAACGTCGACGCTCAGCAGAAAGCTCAGGAAACCGCTCAGACCGACGCCCGCCAGAATTACGACAAACTCACTCAGGATTTCGTCGATCAGACCAAACGTTTCGACTCCGTCAGCCGTCAGGCGCGCGAAGCGATTCAGACCGCCAACGCCGAAACCGAAGAGAATCGTGAAATCGCCACTCGCTTCGCTAATATCAATATCGATTTGAGCAAGCGCATCGACGAACTCACCGACGCCGACTTCTCCAAAGAAGACGCGCGCGTCGTTGCCGTCGACCAGGTTTCTAAGACCGTTCGTCTTAACGTCGGAACCGCGCAAGGCGTGCGTCCTCTCATGGAATTCAACGTCTATCCTTACGACGTCTTCGCCCATGGCGAAAAGGTCGCCAAAGGCAAGCTTCAGGTTATCCGCGCCATTCAAGACGACGCATGCGAAGCGAAAATCATCTCCGACGAAAACGACGCTCCCGTTCAGCCTGGCGATCTCGTCTACACCTCCTTGTGGAAGCGCGGCGACGTCATGCGATACGCCCTCTCCCTCCGTCTTGACGTCAATGCCGACGGCAAGAGCGACTTGAGAGAACTCGTCAATCTTGTCGAAGCGAACGGCTTCCAAGTCGCCGCCTATCTCGATGATACCGGCGAGATTCACGGTAAAATCGGAACCGACGTCGATCGCGTTATAGTCGCCGATCTCCCGATCTCCTCCACCCTCGAAGCGGACGCGTCTCTCACTCCTGAACAACGCGCCGAACTCGAAACCGCGAACGACAAGTTCCTCGCCGACGCTAAGGCGAACGGCGTTCGTGAAATGAAACTCTCCGACTTCCTCAATCGTATGGATTACAAGGCGACCGATCAAGTTGTGCGCAACGCCGGAGAATCCTCCGTCGCCAACCTCGTCTCCACCAAAGTCGGTTCCGCGCCCGCCGCCGCCGTCTTCCATTCTACCGACAAAGAAAACTCGAGCCTCTCCGAAGGAGCCCTTAAAAACGCCACCGTCGATTCTCAAAATAAAGAAGCGACCCCCGCGGACACGTACTTCAGAAAGCGCGCTCCCAACCTGTAATTCTTCTTTTCGCTACATACGCGCTAAACTCTTACGTTATTTCCGAGGTTCGTTTCTCTGAAAGGAGACGAACCTTTTTGATTGGCCCCTAGGCGTCCCCGCTCGACCCTTTCAAATTTTGCTTCCGCACCTTGGCATTGAAAAGAAAGGAAATTTGCCATGGACTTGAGTACGACGGTATACGTCACGATTATGGCGATCATTCAAGGAATCGCCGAATTCCTTCCGATCAGCTCTTCCGGGCATCTCCTGTTGCTAGGCAAGTTCTTCGAGCTCCCGGAAATCTTCACCCTCTCGATACTCCTTCACGCGGGGACTTTGCTCTCCGTTCTCATTTACTTCTGGCGCGATATTTACGAGGCGTGCACGAAGAAACCGCGCATGATTCTTCTCGTGATCGCCGGGACGATCCCGACTGTCGTCATCGCCTTCGGTATCATGGAATTCGCGTTTTTTCTCGAAGAGAGTATCCTAGTCGCCGGACTCCTCTTCATAGTAACCGGCGTTCTTCTGATTAAGTATTTGCGAAACGAAACGGTTGAAGACGATCCCGATCTTTATTATCAGGAGATCGAACGCATCCAAGAAGAAATGGACGGGGACGTCGTCGAGAAGACCTGCGAAGAGACGTCGTTCTTCGACGCGATAATCGTTGGGCTTGCGCAAGGCGTCGCCGCGTTGCCGGGACTTTCCCGCTCCGGTACGACGATCGTCGCAGGGGTTGCGCGCGGCTTCGATCGCGAATGGGCCGCGAAGTTCTCCTTCCTCCTTTCGATTCCCGTGATCGGGGGCGGCGCGATCCTCGAGATTCTCAAACTTTTCAAGGAATCGGGCGCGACGAGCTTCGGACAACTTTTTAGCGACGTTCCGCACATCAAACTTTATTTCCTCGGCGCCGCTGTGAGTTGCGTCGTCGGTCTCCTTGCTCTCGCCAGTCTCATGCGACTCCTCAAGTGCGGAAAGCTCCATTATTTCGCGTGGTGGCTCTTCATCGTGGGCCCCGCGTGCGTCGGCTACTGCGTCTACGAACATTGGCCGCAAATCGCCTCCTTGTGGAGTTGACGCGCGCTTCGCGTTTTTTTGCGTTTTTCGCGTCGCTCCTGTTTCCAAAGACGCGGAATCCTTTTATAATGGACGCTGAAATATCAATCTAAGACGACGCTCCGCGCGTCGTCTCTTTATAAGGTTAAAAAGGCTATTATCATGAACGTGCTTGTTGTGGGTAGCGGCGGTCGCGAACATGCGCTCGCGTGGAAACTCAGTCAGTCTCCTAGCGTCGATAAAGTGTATGTCGCGCCCGGTAACGCCGGAACGGCGATTGACGCCGAGAACGTCCCGATCTCGGAAAAAGATTTTCCGGCTCTCATCCAGTTTGCCAAGGAAAACCGTATTGGACTCACCGTTGTCGGACCGGAAGCTCCGCTGACCGCCGGTCTTGTCGACGCCTTCGAAGCGGAAGGCTTGCGCGCTTTTGGACCGAGCAAAAAGGCCGCCCAGATGGAAGGAAGCAAAGTCTTCTGCAAAGAAGTCCTCAACCGCGCCCTCGTCCCGACCGCGCGAAGCCAAACCTTTGAACGCGCCTCCGAAGCGTACGATTACATCCGCGCGAGTCAGGAATCGAACTTCGTCGTCAAAGCCGACGGTCTCGCCGCCGGTAAGGGCGTCGTCGTCTGCTCTTCGAAGGAAGAAGCGTTCGAAGCCGTCAAGCAGATCGCTGAAGACCGCGCTTTCGGCGCAGCCGGCGCGCGTTTTCTCATCGAAGAACGTCTCGTCGGCCAAGAAGCGAGCGTTCTCGCCATCACCGACGGACAAACGATCATGACCCTTCAGCCCGCGCAGGATCACAAAGCCGCCCACGACGGCGATACCGGTCCCAACACCGGCGGAATGGGAGCCTACTGCCCCGCGTCCCTCGTCGACGATCGCAAACTCCACTGGATCGAAGAAAAGGTTCTCCTACCGACCGTCTTTACCCTCAATCGCATGGATACGAAGTTTAAGGGCGTCCTCTACGCCGGGCTCATGATGACTCCGCAAGGTCCGCGCGTCTTAGAGTACAACGCGCGCTTTGGCGATCCTGAATGCCAGCCCCTCCTTTCCAGACTCAAGACCGACCTCTTCGACGTCATGCAAGCGACGATCGACGAACGCCTGTGCACCCTAGAGCCCCTCATTTGGGACGATCGCGCCGCCGTCTGCGTCGTTATGGCGAGCGAAGGCTATCCCGGTTCGTACGAGAAGGGGCACGAAATCTTCGGTCTTGACGAAGCCGCTAAGCTACCCGACGTCAAGGTCTTCCATGCGGGCACGAGACTCGACGAAAACGGCGTCGTTCGAACCAACGGCGGGCGCGTCCTCGACGTCGTCGCTCTCGGAGATTCCGTCGCCGAAGCGAAGCGCAAAGCTTATGAAGCCGTCGCTAAAATCCATTGGCAAGGCTCGTGGTCGCGCGCCGATATCGCCGACAAAGAGATCAAGGCGACGAGCCGAAACTGATTCCAACACTATGTCGGGACGACCTTACGACGCGTCGTCCTGATTTTTATCTTCTTGTTACGACGCCGTTTTTGCGGAGAATTGGCTATGATTGACGCTCTTGAAAAGTCTGTGCCTACGTGGAATTATCCCGAATATAAAGGCGAAGAGGTCGCTCTCTTTATCCCTTGCTTTGTCGACCAGATGTTCCCCGAAGCTGGCGTGGCGACCGTCAAGGTTCTCGAAAAACTCAATATCCCGATCGCCTATCCTGAAGAGCAGACCTGTTGCGGACAGCCCGCGTTTAACTCCGGTTACTGGAAGGACGCCGCGAAAGTCATCAAGAAGTTCAGTAACGACTTCAAAAACTACAAGTGGATCGTGACCCCTTCCGCCGCGTGCGCCTCCATGTGTCGCGTCTTCTATAAGGAATGCCTCCCCAATTCCCCCGAAGCGGAGATCGGTTCGCGCGTCTACGAACTCCATGAGTTCCTCGTCAACGTCCTTCACAAGATCGACTTTGGCGTCTCATTCCCCCATAAGGTCTCCCTCCACATCGGATGCCACGGACGACGCGAACTCGGTATCGCCGCCGCGGTGCAGACGATTCTCGACAATATCAAGGATCTCGAGTACGTCCCGATTCCGAACGTCGAAGAATGTTGCGGTTTCGGCGGAACGTTCAGCGTCAAAATGCCCGGTACCTCCGTCGCGATGGGGCGCAAAAAGATCGAGAATATCCGCAAGGTCTACGAGCAGGGCGTCCGCGATATCGCCACGACCGACCTCAGTTGCGCCATGCATTTCGGCGGGATGATGAAGCGCGAAGACGATCTCAAAACGATGAGAATCCACTACCTCGCGGAACTACTCGTTTGATCGCGACGCCGAAAATGACGCGCCTTTGCGACCTTACGCAACCCATCTTCGAAGGGATCGCCGTCTATCCGGGCGATCCCCTCTTCGAAGCCCGACTCTTTGCCGAACACGACGTCGACGGGTTTCGCGCCTCGCGCTATGTCGTCGGGTCGCACTTGGGCACGCATATCGACGCGCCTCTTCATTATTTCGTCGACGGAGAACCTCTCGAGTCGTTCCCCGTCGATTTCTTTTCAGGAAACGCCGCGTGCCTCAATTTCGCATCCGTCGTCGGCCCGCAAGCCCCACGGTATCGCGAACGCGCCGATTTCTCGCGACCCGTCTCCTTGCGCGTCGACGATCTCGCCCCCTTTGAAAAGGCGATCGACGCCGTCGATATCCTCATTCTCCGCGTCGACTGGGCCGATCGCGCTGGCTCCGTCCTCTACTACTACGATTTCCCGTCCGTCTCCCCCGAACTCTGCGACTGGCTCGCCGATTTCCCAAAACTACGAATCCTCGCTCTCGAGACCCCTTCGCTTGTCGCCCCCCCCGCAAACCCGAATCTCGACGAACGTCCAATTCCCGACTCCAAGCGTTTCGGTTCCGAACTCGAAGACTGCCGTGCTCTCAATCCCCTCGAACGCCCCGCGCCGCGCGAAACCGACCCCGACGCGCCTCCGCTCGACGAACTCGAGCTCCTCGCCGACTCCGAAGCCCATCGCATCCTCCTCGGGAGAAGGCCCCCGATCCTGATCCTCGAAGGACTCGTCAATCTCGACAAACTCCCCGCGTACGAACCTCCCCGCGTCGGCGAAACGGTTCCGCGCGATCCAACGCGCGAATTCCAACTCCTCGCGCTACCGACCCCTTTCCAAAACGCCGACGGAGCCCCCGTCCGCGTCGTCGCATTCCTCTAAACGCCGAGTCTCCTCGATATGCCGCGCCGATTCCTCATTATCACGGCGATATTTTGCGCCGTCACTTTCGTCGCTCCTCGCGTCCATCTCGACGCCCAGACCACCGTAAGGTCGCGCGTCAACGTTAAGGAGACCCCCCGCGTCGACCCCTTCGCCGCGCGCGCCAATCGCCTCTCGTCGACCCCCGCGAACGACTCCGACGACAAGACTGTCGCGCCCCCCGCGGAAAAGGATCCCGCGTCCTCCACCCCGGCTCCTTCCGCCGTCGCAAACGACCTCTTGACTCTGCGCGACGGGCGCTCGTTGCGTGGAGAACTCCTCGCTCTCTCCCCCTCCGCCGGGGTGCTGATGCGCGTCGACGGACAAGAGGTTCGCGCTCCCTTTGAAGACGTCCTCGCCGCCGAGCTGACCGCCTCCCCAACCTTCCTCGACGCCCAGCGCGCCCTCGATTCCGCGCGGCGTGCCCGCGATCTCGACGAAGCCCGACGCGCGATCTCCCTCTTCCAGCAGGCCCGCGCCGACGCCTCGCGCTCCCTCGAAAAGGAATGGGCGACCGCCCGCCGCGTCGAAGCCCTCCTAGCGCTCGGAAAACGCGACGCCGCCGCTCTCGAATTCTTCATCCTCTGCCGACTGGATCCATACTGCGCTCGTCTCGACTCGATCCCCCTCGTTTGGCCGAATCAGACGAAGAGCGACGATTCCTCGGCGTATCTTCGCGCAAAGGACGCCGCGCTCAATGTCCTCGACGGTCAAGACGCGAGCTCGAAAAGCCCCGTTGCGAAGTTGCTCGCCGCGTCGATCCTTGCCCGCGATTCCCAAGGGAAGGCGAAAGCCTCCGCCGCGCTCCGCGAACTCTCCGTCTGCGAAGCCCCCGACGGCGAGAACCCCGCGATCCAGGAGATCTGTCGACTCGTCTCCCTCCTCGCCCTCGCGCAGTTGTGGCGCGACGAAATACTCGCCGGTCCAAAACCCGACGCTCCAAAACGATGGCTGCGCGTTTACGAACGCCTCCCTAACGACCTCAAGCCCGGCCCCGCGTATCTCATGGCGCTCGGCGCCGACGCGTTGCAACTTCGCGACGACGCCATGAATTACGCCTGCGTCGCCGCTTTGGCGCTCGACCCCGACGTCGCCAAGATCTTCGACAAATTCGCCCGCGTCGACGCCGACGCCGCGAAACCTGCGACTTCTCACGTCTCTCAATGAAAGGATCTCCATGAGCCAGCGATATTTACGCGCGGTTGTCTCCGCGCTCTTCTGCGCCCTCGCCTCCGTCGCGTTCGCTAATCTCCAAGACGAGAACGCCAACGCCGACGCCAAGGCTCCCGCCCCCGCGCAAACCGCCGCCACGGACGACGATTCTTCCCTCGAAGCCCTCGAAGCGCAAGCTCATCCCTTGACCCTCAAGGCGATCGATCTCTATATCGAAGGAAACGTCGACGGCGCCTACGCCCTATTTAAACAGGTCTACGAGGAAAATCCCGATTCTGACCCGCCGGGGATCCTTGTCGCGACCCTGCATTCTCACGCGGGCAGGTTCCTCGAGATGCGCCGCGCTTTGGAAAAGACCGCCGAGGATTATCCTTTCGATCCCGAAGCGTTCATTCAGCTCGCCGAAATCGACGCGCAAGAAGGCCGATATCTCGAAGCCGAGCTCCTTGTCGAACGCGCGGAAATCCTCGCCCAAGACTATAAGAAGATTCGCCCTGAGTCGACGACGCGCGCCGACTCCTTCAAGGAACAAACCCTAACGGCGCGCGCAAATCTCGCCGAAAGGAAGGGACAATACGACCTCGCCGAGGAGTTTGTCAAAAAAATCGTCGCCCTCAACCCCGAAAACGCGCAGGCGCAGTGGGATTTGGGATACCTCGCGATGAAGTTGAAGAAGTTCGACGCCGCCGAGGAAGCCTTTGACGCCGCCGCAAAGCTCAATCCCGAATTATGGTCCGGATGGCTCCAGACCCTCTCGTTCCTCGATCGCGAAGATCGCGTCGACGAAGCCCGCGCAAGGCTCGAATCGAAGAAGGAGAAGATTCAAAACGCCTCTAAGAGCGAACTGGCGCAGCTCGCGCGTCTTTACTTGCGATGGGAGATGGTCGACGCCGCCGTCGCGATCGTCAAGAGCTTTGAAGAGAAGAACGAAGATAGAGATTTCGAACGATGGCTCCTCACCGGGTGGTTGGCTCTCTACGCAAACGACTACCTTGCCGCCGAGCAAAATTTCCGCAACGCAACCCTCGTCGATCCGACCTCCTTCGAAGCGACAAACGGCCTCGCTCTCGCTCTGCTCGATCAGAGCAATAAGGAGAAGTTGGGGCAGGCGAAGATCATCGCCGCGCGAAATTATCGCGAATATCCTGACTCCGAAGAGGCCGCGACCACCTACGCGTGGATCCTCTTCCTCTCCGGCGCGACGAAAGAAGCGGACGCCATCTTCCAACCGATGCTTGAGTCGGGGCGCCTCTCCGCCTCCGCCGCCTATTACCTCGCGGAAATCGCCAACGTTCGCGGCGACGCCGATTTGGCTCAGAGTCTACTCGTCCTCGCGCTATCTCAAAAGGCGAACTTCCCTAAACGCGCCGCAGCTCTCGAGTTGAAGGAGATCGTCGAAGAAATACTCAATCCGAAAGACCCCGTGAAGGAAGACTTCGACGCCGACCCCGATTTCGGAAGCGTTCCCGAACCGGAAGAGTTCTAATTTCGACCGTCTTTTCGAAGCCCGGGCTCCTTGAGACGCCGGGCTCCTTTCATTAAGAGACCTTGATAAAATCTTCCTTTTTGGCTACTCTGCAGACGCAATGCCGCGAATCATGGGAGGTTGACTATGAACCAAAGCGCTCAAATCGACGCGAACGCCTATCACGTTCTGCTTATTTCCGACGCGAATTACAGCGCGTTTCTGGCGACGACGATCGTCTCTATTCTGAAAAACGCTGATCCGGACGATCGCCTCGTCTTTCATATCGTCGACTCCGGCCTGACGCAAAACGATCGCGACGCCGTCGAGAAATTGAAGGATATTCGAGACTTTGACTTCGTCTTCTACCAACCCGACCTGCAGAAGTATCTCCACGTCTTTTGCGACGATATTCAGTCTTTCCCTGTCGTCGTTAATCATCGCCTCTTCGCTCCAAGCTTCCTCCCCGCGTCCCTCGACAAGGTCGTCTACATGGACGTCGACGTCGTCGTCCTCGATTCCTTGCGCGATTTATGGAACGTCGACCCCGGCGACGCGATCCTCGCCGCGGTTCCTGATCAGAATATCCGCCTCTCTCACCGAAGGGCGATCGGCCTTGACGACGACTACCCCTATTTCAACTCCGGCGTTCTCGTCATGAACCTGAAAAAATGGCGCGAAGTCAACGCGACCGAAGAGATGCTCAAAATCGCCGTGGAAATCAAAGAGAATATCGACTTCCCCGACCAGGACGTCTTGAACGTTTACGTCGCGCGACACGCCCGCGCTCTAGCGCCCAAGGAATGGAACGTCCATCCTCGAGACTATCGACAAGGGGAGACGAAGCTCCTTCATTACATGGGCTCGCGACAGCGCTGTCCGCATCTCGATATCCTCTATTCCTACGCCGCGGTCACGCCGTACCGCGCGCTTCCGATGCAGGGGATCGCCTATCGGATCAATCGCGGGGTGCAACGCGCGATCTGCAACACCCTGTGCTTCTTCTTCTTCCCGCGAAAAATCCGGCGCGCGATTCGTCGACGCTTTAATTTACGATGAGTGAAGGGACGGTGCAGAGGATGGAAAACGAGACTTTTGAAAACGCGCCTCTCGTCTCTGTGGCGATGAGCGTTCACAACACGCCGGAGGAATTTCTCCGCGCGTCGATCGCGTCGATTCTCAGTCAGACCTATAAGAACTTCGAGCTGATTCTCGTCGACGACGCCTCCGACGAGAAGACCGCGGCGCTCCTGCGCGAATATGCGTTCAGGCCCCGCGTCAAGCTCCTAGTCAACGAGAAGAATCTCCGACTCGCCGGATCCCTCAATCGCGCGATCCGCGCCGCGAAGGGGAAATATGTCGCAAGAATGGATTCCGACGACGTCGCTCTCCCCGAGCGTTTCGAGAAACAGGTCGCGTTCCTCGAGAAACATCTCGACGTCGACGTCCTCGGAACCGAAGCTCTACTCCTAAAAAACGGCGCGTTGTCGCCGATGAGAAAGCGCGAGAACGCGCCATGGCAGATTCAAGGACGAATCCCCTTCGGATGCCAAGGCGTGCTTCACTCCTCCGTCATGCTCCGCGCCGAACTCTTTACCCGCGACGCCTTCTTCTACGACGAGACCTTCGAAGTCGCCCAAGATTTCCAGCTCTGGTCGAGGATCGCTCTGCGGCGGAAAATCTACGTCTATCCCGAACCGCTCCTGCAATACCGCGCGAGCGAGTTCCAGGTCTCGACCGCGAAGCGCGATAAAATCGCGCTCTTCCGCTCCAAAGCGATTCTCGCGCAGTTGGCGAATTTCGAGATCGCGCCGACCAAAGAAGAAGAGACTCTCCACGTGCAATTGGCGCTCGGAAAACGCGTCGCGTCGGTCGCCGCGCTCTTCGACTGGGCGCAAAAGTTATGCGACGCCAACAGACGGCTGAAGAACTACGACCCCGTCGCCTTCGAATATTATCTGCGACGGTTGCAGTTCAATTCCGCGTTGCACACGACGACCCACGCGGGCCCCTCCCCGCGCAACCTCGCCGCTACCTTGCGCGCTCTTGCCCTATATCTCGCCGCAAAGCGCTTCTTCTCGCGAAAGGCGAAGAGGGAAGGGAACCCCTACCAAGAAAGATGAATAAAAAACGTCCGGTTCGATAACAACGAATCGGACGTTTTCATTTCTCAACGCTGATCGGAAAAATTACAAAGCTGCATCGCGCCCCCGTCGGGCATGACGCGAAATCCATGACGCTCGTAAAAAGTCGCGTTCTTTCGCTCCTCGGGCATGAGTTCGATATACAGATACCGCCGATACTTCACTTTCACGCGCTCGATCAGCGCGTCCCCGATACCCCGGCGTTGGTACTTCGGATCGACCAACACGTAGTGAAGGAACGCGGTGAGTTCCCCGTCGTCGAGCGCCCGAACAAGGCCGACGAGGCGAGCCCCGTCCCACGCCGTGAGAACCGACGACGATCCCTGCAACGCCTTGAAGAGGCGCGACGGATATTTCCCCGAGAGCCAGCCGACCGACAGAAAGAGGCGTTCGACGTCTGCTTGCGTGAATTTCTTCTCTTCCGTATACGTAATCGTCATTTTTTCCAAAGTCCGTGAAGATTGCAATAGGCGTACGCCGCTTCAATTTCGTCCCCGTCGAGGAGCGCGAAACGCGCTTCCGGTTTGGCGCCGGGACGGAGCGCTTGACGCTGGACGCCAAGGCGCGTATGAAGCGCGATCCATTCGATATAATGCTCCGGAAGGGACGGATGAATCGTCTCGCCGACCTGAACCGCGACGACGGTCCCCTCGCGCTTGACGACGGGAACGTGTTTTTCGACCGACGCGTCGACGGAACCCGACTCGAGTTCCGTCATCGCGCTTCCGCAGCAGACGATAGGAACCCCCGCGTCCTTAACTTTGACGGCGATATTTCCGCAGTGAGAACAATAAAAATAACGTTCTTCCATGGTTTTTCCTCCTGTGCGTCCTAGATAGAGAATCGCGCCGCGTCTACTTGTCGCCCCAACGGAAATCGCAGCGTCGACATTGAATCATCGGTTCCACCGACTCTTCTTTGTAAAAGACGCCCGCCCAGCGACAAATGCTCTGAAGAATCGGAACGACGGAGCGTCCCTTTTCGGTCAGCGCGTATTCCACCCTCGGGGGAATTTCGTTGAAGGAACGCCGCGCGACGAGATCGTTGGCGACGAGCTCTTTGAGCGCCGCCGCGAGAACCGCGTCCGTGATATTCCCCATCTCTTTGCGAAGCTCGCTATATCGAAGCGATCCCAGCGTGGCGAGAACGCATATGACGCGCGATTTCCATTTCCCGCCAAAGAGCTCCATTCCATATTCCAGAGGACAACGCACGTCCTTTTCAAGTTTTCTCTGATACATTTCCTCGGGCTTCCGTGAGTTTGACGCGACTTAATTGAACGCGTTCATTGTAACGGGCGCGATTCTCTTTGACAAGCTCGACGCCGCGGGAAAAGGGAGGGGAAGGGGCGCGGCGCGAACGTCCGGGCGGAAAAAACGCGGCGCGTCGGCTCCCTAGCCCCGCGACGTCAGAGTTCCGTCTTGTTTTCCGCGCCGGGCGTCGTTACGATCACGCGCTCGGGAACGACGACTAACGCGCCTTTCGCCGTCGCCGCCCCATTGAACGTCTTCTCGACAAGCTCCTTGAACTTCGCGACGACGGGCCCCCCCGTGAAATACTGGGCGACCCCTTGAATCTGATACCCTTCGAAGGTCGTCGGGTTGTAGACGGAAATCGCAATGCGTCCCTCGTTGCGCGCGAGATTCAGAATCGTCGTCTCAAGAAAGACGTCCCCGATCTGGAGACGCCCTTCGTCGTCGACGTCTTTGAACGCGACGGGCACAACGTTCGGTTTGTCGTCGGAGCACGTCGCTAGATCCCACATTTGCGTTTGAAGTAAAGAAACAACCTCTTTCGTCAGTTTCATAGGAACCTCCTTCTCTTGTTTTTGACCTATGCGCCGATTATAGAAGCCGTCTAAAAGAAAGGAAGATATTAGTAATATTATGAGTAGCTATGGTTTTTCATAGTATTGAGAGACGCGCGGCTTGCGGACGGCGCATCGGGGGGAAATAAAAAAATCGCGCCCAATTTGCGGTTGAACGCGACTTCATGAAAAGGTTTTGCAAGCTGCGCGACTCATTCCGCGCCGATCTGATTCCCGATCCATTCGCCGTACTTGACTTGAACTTCGCCCCCCTTGAGTTTTTCGACGAGCTCGGGGCGCAGGCGGATTTTGTCCTTCTGGAAGAAGAGGACGATCGTCGAACCGGCGAGGTCGAAGCGTCCCTTCTCTTCCCCCTTCTTGACGCGAACGTTTTCCTTCGGATTCACAATTCCGCCGACGACGAGAGCGCCGACTTCCGTCTGGACGACGCGTCCGAAATGATCCGTTTCGAGAAGCGTCCAGCTACGACGATTCAGCGCGTAGACGGGGTACGTTTCGCAACAGATCGGCTGAACGCTGTGGAGCTTGCCGGGGATCATGTGGTTCGATCCCTGAAATGCGTCGTCGACGTAGCAGTAGTGATGATAATCGGACGGGCATAGGCGGAAGACGAGGACGTCGCCGCCTTGAAATTCTTTAGCGAGCTCCGCGTCTTGAAAAAGATCCGAGAGCGCGTAACGCGCCCTCTTAATGTCGAACGCGGCGTTTTCGTTGAGTCGGAAGACGCTCAGACGCGAATCGCAAGGGCTGATAAGTCTCTCTGGCGTCAGGTCGACGGTATTCTCTTGCGCGCGACCGAAAAACTCGCGGAATGTTTGGAACTTGTCGAGTTCCGCGTCCGAAAGCTCGATCCCGTTGCGCTTGGCGTAGCGTTTCACTTGCCCCTTGGAGAGGCGCGACGAGAGAAACGCGACCGCGATCTTATCCGCGTGAGTCGCAAGGATCGCCTTCAAGACGAGACGACCCAGCGCGTTTCCGTAAAGAAAATCTACGACTGGAGACGTTCCGCTCATTTCTTGATTCCCGTGAGAAGGATGAGTAGTTCAAAGCAACCGAACATGAGCATCCCGACCATCCCCGCGGTTTTCGGTTTCCGGAGAGAGAAGGGCGTCAGAAACGCGAGCGCCATGACGCCCAGAACCGCCGTCCCGATCGTCGCAAGTTCCCAATCGCGAAGATAACCGACCCCAAGGAGCGTCGGAAGGAAGAACGCCGACGTCGTCACGGGAAGCCCGAGGTATGATTCGCGCGGTCCCGAGCTCGCGTCTTGACGCTCTTCTTCGTTGACGTTGAACCACGCCAGACGAATCAACGCGCAAAGAAGGTAGAAACCGGCAATCGCGTGCGTGAACTTACCGTCCGGAGACGTCGCGTAGACGATAACCGCGGGAAGCACCCCGAAGCTGACGAGGTCGCTCAACGAGTCGATCTGAACCCCGAATCGCTTCTCTTGCTTCGTGCGTTCCATCGTCGACGCGATCTTCCCGTCGAACATATCGCAAACCCCGGCTAACATGAGGCAAAAAAGCGCTTCAAGCGTTTTCCCGTCCATTGCGAAGGTTACCCCCGCGAACGCCACGAGCATTCCGACGTACGTCAATGCGACCGTGTAGTTATAAAATCCTAACATTGAAGAGTTTCCCCTTGATCCCCGACGTGAACTACGCGCGTCGGCGGAGCTTATGCGTTATACGCCATAAACTAGATTTAGTTAATGAAACTTTTGGGATGACCCCAAAAACAACTTGACAATCAAACTCATTGTAACAGAATGCGCCTTTTATGGCTACATACTTCCCTAATATTTTTTGATTTAGGGGCGTTTGAGGACGTTACGACCGCTACGCCCCCTTGGATTACTTACTGGCGACTCTCGAGAAATTCTTCGATCGCTTCCATAAATTCCGACCCGTAATTGCGAAGCTTCGCGCGACCGACCCCGCTCATCAGGAGGAAATCTTCGTCTGTGCGCGGCTTTAGAACCGCCATATCCACGAGCGATTTGTCCGAAAATACGACGTAAGGGGGAACGTTTTCCGCGCGCGCTATTTCCATACGCTTGAGACGTAGCGCCTCGAAGAGCGCGCGGTCGCGCGGCGATAGATTTTCTTTTGAATACGGATCGGACGACGCTCGAATGAAGCGCGGTTTCGATTTCTCCTTACCTTCCAGGCGTTTCACGATCGTCACGTTCCTCTGCCCGCGAAGGACTTCCCAACCCAGCGCGTTCACTTGCGGCACGGGGAACCTCAGATCCGCGCCGAGCGTCGCTAGGCCTTGGGTGAGGAGCGCTTGGATAAGGTAGCGCCAGTACGCTTTTGAGCGGTTCGCGCCCACGCCGAAGGTAGGGAGCTGGTCGTGACCGAGGGAGACGATCTTTTCCGTTCGCGTTCCCGTCAAAACGTCGGCGATATACCCCGCGCCGAAGCGATTTCCCGTGCGTTGCATCGCGGAGAGCGCCTTTTGCGCGTCGATTGTCGCGTCCACGCGCGGCGTCGCACCCACGCAGAAGTCGCACGCCCCGCAACGCGTCGCCGGTCGCGCCTCGCGTTCCGATTCCTCCGACGACACGTCGACCGGTCGATAAGTCTCCCCGAAGTATTTCAGAAGATTCACGCGACGGCACCCGTCCGCCTCCGCGAAGCGCACCATCTCGTTGAGGCGCGTTTCCGCCGCGCGCCGCGCCTCCGCGTCTTCGTATTGATCCAAAAAGCTACGGTAGACCGCCGCGTCCTGGTATCCGAAAAAGAGCGCGCAACGCGCCGCCGCTCCGTCGCGACCGGCGCGACCCGTTTCCTGATAATAACTCTCGATATCCTTGGGCAAGTCCCCGTGAACCACGAAACGAACGTTCGATTTGTCGATCCCCATCCCGAACGCGATCGTCGCGACGATAATCGGCGTCTCGTCCTTCGAAAAAGACTCCTGCACTCGCGCGCGTTCCTCGTCCGACATTCCCGCGTGGTACGCCGCCGCTTTGTGCCCCGCGCGCTTGAGAAACTCCGTCGTTTCCTCGACTTTTTTACGCGTCGCGCGATACACGATCCCCGACTCGCCTTCGACTTCTTTAAGAAAATCGAGCAACTGGCGCGGGAAATCTTCCCTGTAGGAAATCTGGTAGAAGAGGTTCGGTCGGTCGAAGGACGCGACGAGGCAGAACGGGTCGCGAAGCTTCAACGATCCCTTCACGTCCTTGGCGACGAGCTCCGTCGCCGTCGCCGTGAACGCCGCGACGGGACATTGCGGGAAAAGATCGACGATTTCGCCAAGTTGAAGGTAGTCCGCGCGGAAATTATGACCCCATTGCGAAACGCAGTGCGCCTCGTCGATCGCAAAAAAACTCAGTTTCGCGCGCTGAAGCGTTTCGCGAAAACGTTCCGTGCCGAAGCGTTCCGGGGAGACGTACAGAAGTTTGAGGCGCCCGCGGTCGAGCTCCTCCATGATTCCGCGCCATTCGTCGGCGCTCGTCGTCGAGTTGAGCGTCGCCGCGTTTATCCCGTTTTTTTGCGCCGCGTCCACTTGGTCTTTCATCAGCGAGAGGAGGGGACTCGCCACCACGCACAGTCCCTCCATTAGGAGCGCCGGAAGCTGATAACAAAGCGATTTGCCTCCCCCCGTGGGCATGACGGCGAAAACGTCGCGCCCATCCAGAATCGCGCGTATGATCGATTCTTGATGCGGACGAAAACTGCGATAACCGAAAACGTCGGCGAGCGTTTGATAAAGAGGATCGGCGGATTCCGACGACATTCCATGTTCTCCTTCTGCTTAGCGATTGCCATTATAACGCCGTCAATCTGCGCGTCGAGGCTAGCTCTTGACGCGCGTCGTTCTTTGTATTATAGTAACAACGCTTTGAGAACGTTGGGGTTCTCAGGCGGTTTTCCTTTTGCGGTTTTATAAGAAGAGACTGTCATGAAATGTCATAAGTGCGGTCGTACGGCGACCTTTCACATTACCGAAATGATTGACGCTCAGAAGGTTGAACTCCATCTGTGCGACGAACATGCCAACGAGTACTTGCATCAGCACGACATTTTTGCGAACGACTCCGACGACGATTCGGCGAAAGAGCTTCAAGAGACGACCGATTCCCTCATGCTCGACGATTTCCAGACTTGCCCATGTTGCGGCGCGACCCTCCAGGACTTCCGAAAAGACGGGCTCCTCGGCTGCGCGCACGATTACGTCGTTTTTCGAGAAAGGCTTGAACCTTTCTTCTTGGCGCTTCACGGCAAGCTCAAGCACGTCGGGAAGAGACCGAGCCACGCTGGCGAAAAGGATCTTGGCCCGACCCTTGTCAGACTGCGAAACCTCCTTGTCGACGCGGTCGAGATCGAGGATTACGAGACCGCTTCGAAGTTGCGCGACCAGATCGCCGCGCTTGAAAAGAAAAACGCGAGCGCTCCCGCCTAAAGCGCCGCTTGTTTGAACTCGATCCGATCCGTGATCTTCCACACTCCCGGCGCTTCTTCGCGAAGTTCCACCGACGTGAAGTCGACGAGCGCCGTAAAAGGTCCGGATCCCCAGTATCGATTCATGTTCTTCCCGTGGACGGCGCAACGAAACGTCGCGATCGCCGCCGGCGGGGACTTGTAACGATTGATTTCTTCTATTTGAAAATTCGAGATTTTCACGCGTTCGAGTTCAACGTCCGCCATGTATCGCCGCGCTAGGTTGCCGACGCGGCGCGCCTCTTGCGAAAAATACCCGATTCCTTTTTCCACGTCGTTCTCTTCAAACGCCTGCGCCGCAGATTCGATTATCCCGCGAATCCGTTTCTCATCCGTCATTAGAAAAAAGACGCTCCAAATTCCGAGCGCAAGAACGACGATCCCCGTTCCGATTCCCGATAAGAAATAAACGCGTTTCGTCGTTCCCTTACTAACCGCGAATCCCGCGACGACGCACCCCGTCGCCATGAAAACCCAGATCAGCAAATTGTTCGTCAGCATGAGAAGCGCCTCCGCAGGACTAGGGGATTATTACGGCGCGGAAACATGCGCGACGTACCCGTCGAGCGCGCGCCATTCGCCGTCCGATTCGCGTTCCATCGCGAGGTCGGAAAGCTCGATTTTCAGGTAGAAGGGAAGGGCCGTGGGAAGGGGCCAAACGCGCGCTTTACCCGCCGCGACCGCCGAAAGGGAGATCGTCGCCCTCGGCGGTTCCACGTCGACGTTGAGAGAATCGATCGAGAGAGTTTGCAATTCGAGCGACGAGATCTGCGTTGAATGTCGGTTCGCGTCGACGAGTTCGCGCAACGCGACCGCGCGCGTCGAGACGTGCCGAAGCGCTCCGTCGAGGTCGTTCGCGCTCGCGCTTCGCGTCGCCGATTCGACCGCCGCGGCGATCGCGCGTCGCGCCGCGTCCTCCGCGCGACGACGCGTCGCGCTCGCAGAATAAAGCGTTGCAACCGTCGCCCCGACGACGAGCGCGACAAGCGCGGCTAGCGAAAGAACAAGGAGAAGTCGCCGCGTTGAGAGGAAGGGCGCGGCGACTTCAACCTGCGACTCGCCCCCAGATTTCGGCGTCGACGCGAGGTCTTCGTTCACGGATGGATCCATGGCGCGCGATATTCCCTGGCAAGGAGCGCGTTCGCTTCGTCGTCGTTGCGAACGCAACCCGCCTCTTCGTCCCACTCGAGCGCGCGACCAAGCGTGGCGGAAAGATTCCCCAAGACGCAACAGATCGTAGAGATCGCGCCTTCTTCCACGTCGCTACGCGGACGACCGCGGTCGACGATACGCGCGACGAAATCGCGCATGTGCGCGCGGATCGCGTCGCTACATTGACGTTCCAGCCCCCCTTCAGTTTTGTCGCCGGGATAGTCCGGATTCTCGAGCGCGACGTCCGCGCTCAGCGTTTCCTGCGAGTGATAGCGGTGGAAGTCGTAACCAAAGACGCCCGCCTTCAAAATCCCGTTTTCTCCGTAGAAATATCCGCCCCACGGATGCCGCTGATCGGGAAGTTCCGACCAGGTGCGATGATTCCACACGATTTCGAGATCCCCGTAATCGAAGACGACCGTCTGCGTGTCGCTGCAATTGGAGATTCCGCCGCGCTTGATATACTGCCCGCCGACGGAGAAAATACGCCGCGGATAGCGCAGGTCGAGGAGCCATCGCGCCATGTCGAACATATGGACGCCCATGTCTCCGAGCGTTCCGTTTCCATACTCCATAAATCGACGCCACGAGTGGCGACGAAGGCACGGATAATACGGCAGTTTCGGCGCGGGGCCGCACCAGAAATCGAAGTCGAATTCTTCGGGGACTTCCGTCGGCTCTTGGTCGAACGCGGGGCCCGGCCCTCCGTAATAGCAGTAAATATCGACTTGGCCGACGCGTCCAAGACGCCCGGATTCGATGATCTCGCGTTTCGCTTCGATGAGGTGCGGCGTACTGCGACGCTGAAGACCGACCTGGACGACCGCGCCCTTCGCACGCGCCGCCGCGAGGATCGCCTGGCATTCGCGCACGTCGACGCCGATCGGTTTTTGAAGATAGACGTCGCAACCCGCTTCGATCGCCGCGATGGCGACGAGCGCGTGCCAATGGTCGGGGGTTCCGACGAGAACGACGTCGAGATTTGATTCTTTGAGCGCCTCGCGATAGTCGGAGAACTTACGCGGTTCGCGCCCGTTTTGACGCGCCGCGACCCTCTTCGCCGTCTTTTCGAGAGCCTCGCGGTCGACGTCGCAAACCGCGACGACGTCGATATCGCGCGCCGCCGTCCCGTCCTGACACACCTGCGTCAGGTGGTATAAATCAACGTTTCCGTACCATCCCGCGCCCACGAGGCCGACGCGCAACGTTTCGCGATTCTCTTGCGCGCGCGTCTCCAATATGTCGACGGCGCCGCTCGCCGCCGCGCTTGCCGCGCTGAGTCCGCCAAGACGAATAAATTCACGTCGATTCATGCTTCATCTCCTATTGATATGCGTAAGGGGTGATTGCGCCGCGTCGACTCGCAACGCCGACTTTCATTCGCACAATATTATAGCTATTATGAGTTCTTACGCGCGTCTTTTGGAGAATAATCAAGAAAAACTCTGGTTTTTTTTTTATTTTTGAGAAAATATCGCGTATTAAAGAAAGAATTATCGACGCTTTGGAACGTATCGAGGGAAGAGAGGAAAACTTTGAGGCCTTGTCGCCTGGATTTCCTCTCGGTTTGGACGCGCTACCGCAGGCGCGCCCCTGAAATTGCGGTTGACGCGTTTTCAGTTTTTTGTCATACTGAGCCGACGGCTGTCGCGCTGATTCGTCGTTTTCGTCGATTCTTCAGTCAGCGTGCGATTCAGACGGCAAAACGCGTGTTTATCGGGAAAAGGATTATTACTAATGGCGACACTTATTAAAGAAGGGATTTCTCTCTCTCTTTCGGCGTTGCTCGACAACTTCGACGGTTACGGCGTCGACGATTACGAGCTTCAATCTTGCGGCGTAAATGCGGATGAAAAGCTTCGAGACGGTCTCTTCATTTGTTTGGACCGAGATCCTGAACTCGCGATTCAAAAAGTGAAAACCGCGGCTCAGAACGGAGCGGTCGTCGCCGTTCTCGATCGATCCGCTTCCGAATCTGTCGCGACCGCCCTCGACGGCGTCGTGACGACGATCTTTTGCGACAATCCGCGTGTCGTGTACGGACGCGCGTGCCAGGCGTTGCGCGGAAATCCCGGTCGGAAAATGCGACTTATCGCCGTGACCGGCTCCGCGGGAAAAACCTCCTTGTCGTATGTCTTAGGGGGCGTTTTGGCTGAAGCGGGCATGCGTGTCGGTCTCGTCGGATCCCTGGGAATTTACGACGGAAAGCGCCTTGCGCCGACGCGCGAGACGACCCCCGGCCCCGAGAAACTCGTCGGCGTCTTAGAAACGATGGTCGACAACGGATGCGCTTGCGCGATTCTCGAGCTGTCCTCCGTCGCGCTCGACGAAGATCGACCCGCGGGCCTCATGTTCGACGCCGTATGCCTCACGAATATTCGTCGCGATCATCTCGATTACCACGGCTCCGTCGAAGCGTATCGCAACGCGAAGCTGCATGTCTTCGACTACCTCAAGCTCGACGGAATCGCGATCTGCAACGTCGACGACCGCGTCACCGACGCCGCTCTCCACCTGATCGAACAGCCCGTCCTCACCGTCGGGATTCAGCCGACGACGTGCTCCGTCTCCGGAACTCCCGTCGAACGTCAGAAGGGAGAACAAACTTTCTACGTCGTCGCAGGAACCGACGCCGCCCCCGTGCGCACCAAAGTCATTGGCAAAGAACATATTTACAACTGCCTCGAAGCAGCCGCGCTCGCTATTTCCTGGGACGTCGATCTCGCGACGATCGCCCGCGGCGTCGAACGCGTCGAGTATATCCCCGGAAGAATGGAGCAAGTCGAATGCGGCCAGTCCTTCGGCGTTTACCTCGATCGCGCCAGCGCGCCGCATTCCCTTGCGGCGGCCCTCGAAGCGTTACGCGCCGTCACTCACGGACTCGTCTACTGCGTCCTCTGCCCCCCGAACGACAAGGATCGTGGCAAGCGTCAACTCTTGGCGGTCGCTGCCGAAGCGGGAGCCGACGTCACCGTCGTGACGAGCGGCAATCTCCTTGAATCGCAGACCGACGAAGCGCTTGAAGATTTGCGCCGCGGCTTCACCTCGAAAAATTCCTTCCACGACGAGCCGAATCGTAAACGCGCTATCGAATGGGCTTTGACTCAAGCGACGATCGACGACTCCGTTCTCATCGTCGGACAGGACGTCTCGTCCCTTGATCCGGTCAACGAATTGTTTGTTCCCGATCGACAATTTGTGAAGAATTGGCTCTGCGATAATTTGCCGAGCTCCGAATCCTATTGGTTTAACTAATCTTTAAGGGTCGCGCGAAACGTCGCGCGGCCCTTTTTGGCGTTCTAGTCCCTATATTGTTAAATCTCTCTTTGCCCTTATAATAACAAAGTATTCGACTTACATTGCGTCGCTCGACGTTCGCACGACGCGCGTAGGCATTGCTGTGTTGAGGATTGTTCCTATGAATAATAACGTGGTTTTGCAGACCTCGATTCCGGGTATGACGCCCAAGCGCGGTAAAGTGCGCGACGTCTATGACTTCGGCGATAACGTCTTGCTTGTCTGTTCCGATCGTATTAGCGCCTTCGACTGGGTTCTGCCTACCGGCGTTCCCGACAAGGGAAAAGCCTTGAATCAGACCGCGGAATTCTGGTTCGAAACCCTCGGCGTCAAGAACCATGTCGTCACGACCGACATGTCCAATGTGCCTTTCCCCGCGGGGACCGACGTCTCCGTCTTCGAAGGACGCTCCGTCTTTTGCAAGAAAACGAAGGTCGTTATGATTGAATGCGTCGTGCGAGGTTACCTCTCCGGCTCCGGTTGGAAGGAATATCAGCAGTCGCAGACGGTTTGCGGTATCAAACTTCCCGCAGGCCTCGTGGAAAGCGCCAAGCTTGACGAACCGATCTTCACCCCCTCGACGAAAGAAACTTCCGGTCACGACCAGAACGTCTCCTTCGACGAAGTCGTCAAACGCGTCGGACTTGATATCGCCGAACAACTCCGCGACAAGTCCCTCGACGTCTTCAAGAGAGGCAGCGAATACGCCGCTAAGCGCGGAATCATCATTGCCGACACGAAGTTCGAATTCGGTTTGACCGACGACGGCGAGCTCATCCTCATCGACGAAGTCATGACGCCCGACTCCTCCCGCTTCTGGCCCGCCGATCTCTACGAGCCCGGAAAAGGACAGCCTTCCTTCGACAAGCAGTTCGTCAGAGACTGGCTCCTGCAATCCGGCTGGGATCGCAATTCCGAGCCGCCTCAACTTCCCGACGATATCGTCCTCAAGACGCGCGAGAAGTACATCGAAGCCTTTGAAAGACTTACCGGTCGCAAACTCAAGTTCCAGTCGGAAATCTGAGCGCGTCCGTTGATGAAACATTGACCATACGTCTATGAAAAATATTTTGTCGGCATGGCGCGGAAAGTTACGCGCCATGCCCAGTTCCCGCCTCTGCGCGATCACGTTCTGTTTGAATTTCTTGACGGTCTTTGCCGCCGGATACGTGACTTACGCCGGTTCTTCTGTCGCGACCGCTTTGCAATTTGCGGTTCCGTTGACGATTATTCTCGTTTGTCACGAGGCGGGACACTTTTTCTTTGGTCGACGCGCCAAGATTCGGACGAATTATCCCTTTTTCGTGCCTCTCCCCCTCCCGCCGATCGGGACGATGGGAGCGATCATGCGTTTTTCTGGGCCCATTCCGAATCGTCGCGCTCTCTTCGATATGGCCGTTGCCGGACCTATCGGCGGGTTGATCCCCTCCTTGGTCGCCCTCGCCGTCGGGTTGTCGCTCTCGAATTTTTCAACTCAAGCTCCCGAATATAGCGGGGCGCTCCTCGACGCGCCCCCGATCCTCCAGTGGATCGCGGCGCTTTGTCTCGGGCCCGACGAAGGCGCTCCTTTCGTCTTCCTCCATCCGACCGCTGTCGCCGGATGGGTCGGCCTCCTCCTCACGACTCTTAATCTTTTGCCGATCGGCCAACTTGACGGCGGGCACGTCGCCTACGCTTTTTTAGGAAAAAAGCGCGCGCGAATCCTAAGCGTCGCCGTCCTGATCGCGATGTGCGCGTTCGCCGCGTACGCGCATTACTGGGGCTGGTACGTTTTCGCCTTCGTGATCGCCTGTTGCGGAGCCATGCGTCATCCGCGTTGCGCAGACGACGATCGCCTGCCTCTAGACGCTCCAAGGAAGGTTCTCGCCTTGGCGACCCTCTTCTATTTATGCGTCGGATCCTTTGCCCGACCGTTTGTCGTCGTCGATCCAAACCCATTCGTTTGGCAAATCTTGGCGACGCGCGAAGAGCCGATTTTGGTCGCCCCTTTTTCACACTATATGATTGAATCCGACGCGAAAAACGAAATTCAATACGCGCCGGGCGCTCAAGAAAGCGATTGATTTATGGACACCTCGTTTTTTACTTTCATGGCGACATTAGGAATCGCCGTCTTCTTTTTCGGGCTATTTTCCGCCGCGTTGGCGATCCCCCTCGCTCGCGGTAAAAAAATGCAGCGTCGATGCGCTTGCGCCGCCTCACGCGAAGTCATGAGACTCCTTCAGGAAAGGGATCGCGCCGCTCTCGACGCCAAACGGTATCGACCTGAAACCGTCGACGCGAAAAATCTCCCTATCGCCTCTCCTGAGCTCGCTCAGTGGGCGCGCGGAGCCTCGCAAAACACCGGACGATAATTTCGAACGCGCTTGATTTTCCCTCGCATGATGGGTATAATCCCCTATAATTCGGGTTCTGGAGACCCATTGCGCGGAAGGAAACAAAATGAAGAAAAATTCAAAGGATAAGGACATTTCGTTCGGACGTCGGCACTACTGGACCGACACGCAGGGACAGGCGCACCGCGTCGTCTTTGACGACGGAAAGCTCGAGAAGCCCCGCGCGACCTGGATCGTTCTCGCGTCCGTCACTCTCTTTGCTTTGGTTTTCGGCGTCGTTATACTCTTGACGACTCATCCCGACACGGGCTCCAATCTGCGACTTGAGGCGCCGAAACTCTGTCCGGATTTGAGATGCGCGCGCACGATCGTCTCGGACGCGGATGCGCGCCCTGTCGCGATCGCCGCCGGATGGAACGACGAATTCTTTTTGGCAAGCGAAAAGGGCGTCGCCCTCTATGACGCGACGGGCAGTAAGCTCGATTTCTGGCAAAACGAAGAAAACGCCGCGCCCACGGCGATCAAGTTCGTCGCGCAAGAAGACGATTCTTCCAACGGACTCCTGCTCCTCGGCTATCCTACGAAAATTAAGGCGCTACGCTTCTCTCTCGATCAGTACGTTCCGTCTGAAAGCGCGAATCAAGACGCGGATCTCGCCGCCAACGTCGGCGAGGACGCGCACGCGCGAAACAACGCCGTCGAACGTACCGCCGCGAGAGGGCCCATTGGAGAATTTTACGACGTCCTGACGCGTTCCGACGCCAATATTCGCGGAATCGAATGCGACGGCGACCGGCTTTTCGTCGCCGATTATCAGTCGAACTCCATCTGGCGTTTCTCCCTCAAGAAACTTGAGAAACGCGCCGCCGACGAAAAGACCGAACCCGTTGCCGATTGCCTCATCGGCGCTCCCGACGAGGGAAGGGGATACCCCGGTTTGAAGCCCGCTTTCGCCAAAAACTTCTGCCTGATCTACGACGAAGAGGGCAAGGTTCTCTACGCCGTCAGTTCCGGCCTCTTCCGGATCGACGCGTTCAACCC
>CAVGEG010000032.1:0-4800 GCA_963628165.1 Paratractidigestivibacter sp.
TCGTACGCGTTCGCGATCTTCACGATCTCGTCCTCCGACGCGCTCCTTGCGGGCGTCGACAAGAGCAAGATCAACGTCGCCAATAATACCGTTTCAACTCTTCGCGCAACCATCTCTCTTCTTCCTCCCAGTTAAGAATTAGAGCCCGTTCGTTCCGACAAAAGTCGCGTCCAAAGATCTTCGTAACGCCGCGCGACCTCGTCGAGAGTGAAGTGGCGCGCGACGCGGTCGCGATTCCGCGCTCCAAGCCGCGCGCGAAGCGCCGCGTCCCCGGCGAGACGCTCGAGCTTTCGCCCCCATTGTTCCGCGTCCCCCGGCGCGCAAATCTGATCGTCGCTCGACTCCCCGAGAACCTCGCGCGTCCCTTCGACCTCCATGCAAAGAGTCGGAAGGCCTGCCGCGCACGCCTCGAGAAGCGCGTTCGCCATCCCTTCCCATCGCGAGGGAAGGAGGAAAAGTTCCGATTCGCAAAGGAGCTCGCGCGCGTCCCTTCGCCATCCGACAAACCGCGCGAAATCTCCAAGTCCTTCTTCTTCGCAAAGGCGCTCCAAGGCCGCGCGATCGTCCCCGTCGCCGACGATCCAAAGTTCCCAATCGCGACGCGTCTCCGACGTTAGCCAGCTCTTATGCGTCGCCAGAAGCCAGTCGAAACCCTTCTGAGGCGCGAGACGACCGATCCCGATCATCCGCTTCCGCCCCTCTCCCGACGCGACGCGGCGTGCAAACTCGTCGAGCTCGACCCCGTTGGGGATCGAAAAAACGCGAGAGCCTGGAATCCGCCCCGTCTCGCGCGTAAAACGCGCCGTCAACTCGCCGACGCAAACCCACGCGTCGCAGAGAAAACGCGTCCAACGATCGATCAAAAGACGAAGTCGTCCGTCGCGTTCCGCAACGCGTATCCCCGCGCAAATCAGTCGCGTTCCCGCAAGCCGCCCTGCGACGCGACCAAGGATATTCGCATGATACATAAAACATTGCGCGACGTCGATACGATCTTGTCGGAGAGCCTTCACAAGTCGCGCGAGCGCCAAGGGAGCGCCCATAACGCTCCGAAGCCCTAAGTTCCGCGTCTTTACTCCGCGCGCTTCAAGCTCGGGGAGATACGATCGCTCCATATCCCGCGCGCGTCCGCTAATCGTATAGACGACGACCTCAAAGCGACTCCGATCGAGGCGCGTCGCTAGTTCAAAGAGAGCCTTCTCCGCGCCCCCGCGCGAAAGCTCGAGGATCAAAAGCCCCACTTGGACTCGTGCGTCTCCCTTCTTCTTCTCACTCAACTTGATCTCCCCGCGACACGACCCGCGCAGCCCCCGTTAAGACGTTCTAAATTACCATCCTCCTACTATTATATATTAAAGCGCCCCTGCCCCCGCGACAAGTCCCCAAACGTCCTCTAAAGCCCCTTCAAAAATATCAACCGCTCCTTTTACAAGCCGAAACTCTCGTTATAATGGACAGAGTTTGAAATATTGTTTTTTCCTAACACGCGCGGAGTCGCGTCTACGTGTGGATTTCCAGGATCACGACCTTGAGTAGTTTATTCAGTAAGATAGTTACGGCGTTCAAAAAAGCTCCAAAATCAAACTCCAATTCGGGCGAAAAGCCCTCGCAAAACGCTCCTAAAGACGCGTCCCCCAAGGTCGACGTCGTCCCCGCGAACGAAACGAAAAACGAACCGGAAGTCGACGAACTCGATCAGTACTATTATGAACTCCCCGAGAGACTCGTCGCGCAGACGCCGTTGACCAATCGCGCCAACGCTCGAATGATGGTCGTCGATCGTCAAAAACAAACGATCGAACATCGACGCGTCTCCAATATCGTCGAATATCTGCGCCCAGAAGACGCCCTCGTCCTCAACGATACGAAGGTTATTCCCGCGCGACTTATCGGAAGTCGCGCAAGAACCGGCGGACGATGGGAAGGGCTCTTCCTTCAGTACGACGCCCACGGGTTCTGGGAAATCATGTCTAAGACGCGCGGGTACCTCAAGCCGGGCGAACAAATCGAACTGATGAGCTCCACCGGAAGCGGAATAACTCGGTACCTAGAGGTTGTCGCCCATACCGAAGCGAAAACCTTGATCGTGCGTCCGATCCTCAAGGAAGGCGAAGATACGTTCTCGTTCCTTGACCGCGTCGGCTGGGTTCCGATCCCCCCGTACATCCGCTCGGGAAGAATGGTTCCCGAAGATCGCGACAACTACCAGACCGTCTACGCGCGCGAACCCGGAGCCGTCGCCGCTCCTACCGCGGGCCTTCACTTCACGAAAGAATTGCTCGCCGACGTCGGTAAAATCGGAGTCGACGTATGCGCCGTCACCCTGCATGTCGGCGCGGGGACTTTCAAGCCGATCACCGTCAAGAAAATCGCAGAGCACCAGATGCACTCCGAATTCGCGACGATCTCCGAAGACGTCGTCCGCAGACTCGAAGAGCGAAAAGCCCGCGGAGGTCGCGTGATCGCCGTCGGTACGACCTCCGTTAGAACCCTTGAGTCCGCAAGCAACGTCAATCCCGACGGCTCGATCGACTCCAGCGGCTTGAACGACTATAAACTCCAGCCCTTCTCCGGACAGACGAACCTCTTCATTCATCCCCCTTACAAGTTCAAGACCGTCGACGCGATGTTGACGAACTTCCACCTTCCGAAATCGACGCTCGTTATTCTCGTGCGCACCTTCGGCGGAGACGCGCTTCTCAAACGCGCGTACGAAGAGGCGATCGCCGAAGACTATCGTTTCTTCAGCTACGGCGACGCGATGCTCATCCTCTAATTCACGGCTTTACGACGCCGCGACGCGGTCTCGCGCGACGCGTCCGCGGCTTACTTATACGCGCGGTTTCATTATAGGTTGAGGTTATCATGGCGACGAAAAACAACGACAAGACGGCGCAACAAGACGCGCAAGAGCAAGAATCCTCAAAAGGGGGCGTACTCATACGCGCTCTTGTCATCCTGGCGCTCGTCCTCTTCCTCGCCAAACCGTATCTCCTCAAAGAAGAAACGGTTAAAGACGCCAGACAACTCTTTAAAATCCACGGCGTCACGATGGGTACGACCTGGGACGCTTCCGTCGTCGCCACTCCCCAGACGCTCGTCGACCTCAATCTAAAAGGGGTCGCCGACGACTCCGAAAAAGGGTCCGAACAGCCCGCCGTCGCCTCTTGCGAAGAATTCCTTGCGCGACTCGTTCAGCGCGAACTTGACAAAATCGATCTCGCCGCTTCTACATACCGCGCTGACTCCGACGTCTCGAAGTTCAACAAGAGCGATTCCACCGACTGGTTCGAAGTCTCCTACGACGTCGCGAAGATCGTCGACGTCGCCCTCGACGTCTCTCGAAAAACCAACGGAGCCTTCGACGTTACCGTCGCCCCTCTCGTCAACCTCTATCGTTTCGGTCCCAATAAGACGCCCCTCGTCTCCTTCCCCTCCGACGACGAAATCGACGCTATTCGCGCTCGCGTCGGATATGAGAAGCTTGAAGTTCGCCTAGAACCGACCCCCGCTCTCAAGAAGGCCGACCCCGCGTTAACGCTCGACCTCTCCAGCGTCGCGAAGGGCTACGCCGTCGATTTGGCGGGACAAAAGCTGGAAGAATTAGGACTCAAAGACTATATGGTCGAAGTCGGCGGCGAAATCCGTTGCGCTGGCGAAAAGTTTGACAACGAGACGCGCGAGCCTCTCCCGTGGATTCTCGGCGTGCAGAAGCCCAAAGTCGCGCAACAGGCCGACGATCTTCGCAAGCCCGACGTCTACCGCCTCCTGCGCCTCGCTGGAAAGGACGCGACCGCCGCGCTCGCCACAAGCGGAGACTATAACAACGCCGCTCAAGTCGGATCCCTAACCTTCTCGCACTTCGTCGATCCACGCACCGGCAAGCCCGCCGATCTCGCCGATGAAAACGATGATTCGTCCAGACTCGGCTCCGTCTCCGTCGTCTCCCTCTCATGCGACGCTCTCTCCTGCGCTCAAGCCGACGCCTACGCCACCGCGTTCTTCGTCCTGGGCGCCGACGAGGGAATCGCGCTCGCCAATGAATTGGGAATCGCCGCGCTCTACGTCTACCGACTCGACTCCAGCGCCTCGAAACTCGACGAAAAACCTTCCGAGGCTTTCGCCAAAGTCAACTCCAAATTCGCCGACGAAGAGGTCGGCGGCGTCGGCAATTGATCTCTGCGAGAATCGCCTAAGCGCCTCTCCACTCTCCCTTGATTAAAGCTCCGCGATTCTAATGTCCGCGGAGCTTTATGCTATTGTCGTTTTCAGATTTCTTTTCTACAATCGCAACATCCGGTCAATTAATGATTTAACAAGCCGTACAGCCGTTAAAAATTGCTCATTTTACAAACAATCGCGCATTATGCCTAACGAAGCTCCTTTCAAGCATCTGCTCATACGCGCCTCCGCGGGCTCTGGAAAAACATACCGACTCAGCGAACGCTATTTGAAGCTTCTCCTCGCGGGAGCGCCGGTCGATTCGATTTTAGCGACGACCTTCACGCGCAAAGCCGCGGGGGAGATTCAGAGTCGTATCCTCGCGCGCCTCGGGAAAGGGGGCGTGACACGAGAAGGAGCGCGCGCGCTCTCGAAGGAACTCGTCGGGGATCCGGACGCTATTTCATGGGAAAGACTTCGCGATCTGACCGTCTCCGTCGCCAGGTCGATCAACCGCCTGCGCGTTTGCACCCTCGACTCCTTCTTCATCCAGCTTGCGCAGGGATACGCCTTTGAAATCGGACTCCAACCCGGCTGGTCGATCATCGAGGAATCGGAGAACAACTCCCTTTTGCGCTC
>CAVGEG010000032.1:4810-5574 GCA_963628165.1 Paratractidigestivibacter sp.
GGGGAAACGAAACGTTCGATCGAGGAGCAGATTTACGATCTCACTCTCGACGCTGTCGGCTTCTTTAATGACTCGACGAAAGAATGCTGGTTCCGACTTGGCGACGATATTCTTCCCGACGCGTCCCCGAAAGAGTGCGTCGACGCGCTCCTCCAAGCGGAAATGCCGCAAACGAAGTCGGGGCCGAGCGCAAGTTGCGTCAATCTGCGCGACAAACTCCTCGAGTGCGTCGAAAAGGAGAACTGGAAAGATATTCTCGCCTCGGCGCCGATTAAAAAGATTCTCGACGCGCTCAAAGACAACGACGAGGACGCCGAGATCTCCTATTATCGAGTTCGCCTCGAGGGGCCCTTCCGCAAAGCGCTCAAGAACGTCGCGACCCTTGCCGCGTCGAATGTGAAAAAGCGCTACATGGAGGAGCTGGCCTCGCTATGGTATCTCCTCGACGCCGTCTCCTTCTACTTCAACCGTTCCAAGACGAACTCCGGCGCGTACCGATTCGACGACCTCGCCCTCAAACTCGCCTCCATGGGAATGGGAGGACGCGACGACGAAACGGACTACCGACTCGACGTCAAAACGCGGCACTTGCTCCTCGACGAGTTTCAAGACGCATCGTACAAACAATGGTCGATTCTGCGCCCCTTCGCCAAAAACATCGTCTCCGTCAACCCGGAAGCCCTCGATCCCAGCGACCCAGACTACGTCAAAAAACTCGCGACTTTCTTCTGCGTCGGCGACGTCAAGCAGGCGATTTACGGATG
>CAVGEG010000032.1:5584-31827 GCA_963628165.1 Paratractidigestivibacter sp.
GAAAAACGTAAAAACGGATCCTTCTTCGAAAAACTGGCGAAGTTGCCCTGTCGTCATCAAAGCCGTGAACACGATCTTCAAACCGGAGAACTTCAAAGAGAACCGCGCGTTTCCGATCCCCGAGATGCAGGAATCTCCGGAAGACCAGATGATCGCCGATGCGACGCGTAGCGCCGTCTGTAAGTGGGCCGGGCAATTTGAAGAGCATCAATGGGCGGAAAAGAACGAGACGCTCGACGGTTTCTGGTCGATTGAGACCGCGCCGATTTATTCCGACGAGCGCGCGCTCGCACAAAACGCGTGGCTTCCCCTTGCGGAACCCGACGACGAAGGCGGACGCGTCCTCGAATTTCCCCTCTCCCCTCCGGACGACGCGGTCGAAAGCGTTGAGTTTGACCCTGACGAAGAGGACGCCGCGCAGGAGGATTCTCAAAAGAAATCCGCGTCCGCCCTCCAAAAGGCGCTCAACATCGCCTACGCGGCGCGAAGAATTAAGGAGCTCCACGAAAAATACCCGCGCGCGTCGATCGGCGTCCTTACGAGAAGCAATCGTTACCTCGCAAACATCCTGCGCTGTCTCAAAAAACTCGGCGTCAACGCGAGCGAAGAGGGCGGCGCAACGATCGTCGACACGGCGGCGGTCGGAACTCTGTTGGCGGTCGTCAGGCTCGCCGCGCATCCGGAAGATTCCGTCGACGCGTTCTGGCTCGCGAATATTCCTCCGATCGCGGAAAAACTCGGATTGTCCTTTACGGGGAGCCCGACGGGAACGCTTTCGTCGGCGACGTGTCGACGCGTCTCGTCGATCTTGCGCGAAAAGATCGCGACGAACGGGCTCGGCGCCTTCCTCTCGAGGCTACGCGATCTTCTCGTTCCGTTGTGCGAACGCGCTCGAGAACACGAAAGGCTCGACCAGTTCGTCGAATTTGCCATTTCCTACGAAGCGCGGCGCCCGCAGGCAACCCTCGACGAATTCGTCCAAGAAGTCCAGAACTACAAGGCGCAAGCGCCCTCCGACTCCTCCGTCCGCGTCATGACGATTCACGCCTCGAAGGGACTCGAATTCGATATCGTCGTCCTCCCCGAGCTCGAACAAGCTCGCGGGATCTCCGATATTTCGAAAAACCGATTCATCGCCGGGCGCGAAAACCCCGTCGCCGAGGTCGACTGCGTCCTCAAAAATTTGGCGAAGGACGAACGATATTTCCTTATCCCCATGGAATATCAAAAATACTTTTCCGACGCGATCGAGAGACAGGTTCAAGAGGCATTCTGCCTCCTATACGTCGCGATCACGCGCCCGAAACGCGCATTGTACGCGATCATTCCCCCTTTCGGAAAGCCAATTGTCAAAAAGGAAGAGGGGAAAAAGGAGAGCAAATCGCGCGAAACGGGATCGAGAAAACTCACTTTCGCGGAAATACTCCGCCTGGGGGTTCCTTCCAAAGCGCCCCTGGATCAAACCTCGCCCTTCTACGAGAATCCGCAACGACTTTACGCCACTGGGAAAGTCGATTGGGGACGCGACTTGCAAAAGCCGATCGTAGATGAGCCGACCGCTCAGGTCGAAACATCCGTCGACGACGCACCGACCGTCCTCTTCCGCAGATCCGCGCGCAACCGACTCCTCTACCGTCGCAAAACACCGACCGACGCGCACAAAGAAGACGCCAGGATTTGGACGTCCCCCGGTCGATTTGTCCGAGGAAAGTGTCTCCACGCCTGCTTCGAACTTACTGAGTGGCTCGACCGCAACGTCGCGCCTGGCGACGACCTCCTCATGCGGAGAATACTCCCCGAAGCGCGATACGACAAGCGTCGCGCCGCCGGAGAAATCAAAGAGTTCCGAAAGTTATGCGCGACAGAATACGCGCGGAGACTCCTCGCCTACACATCGTATTTCGATCCGCTACTTGCCCCCGCGCCATTCGCCAAAGCCGCGGAATTGGTTGCTCCTAGGCTCGAACTCAGGCGCGAACACCCCTTCACGCTCGAGACGAAACCCGGACTCTCCGACGAACCCGAAACAGGCGAACTCCTCCGCGGCGTCATCGACCGACTCGTCCTACTATACGACGCGGACAAAGTCGTCGCCGCCGACGTCGTCGATTTCAAAACCGACGAGGAGTTCCCCGACGACTCCAGGCTGCAAGAATACCGACAACAGCTCAAAGCTTACGAGACCGTCGTCAAAAAACAGTACGGGCTCCCATCCTCCGCGATCTCTCTGCGCTTAGCGTTCGTCACGTTAGAGCGAGAGGTCGACGTCAAGCGTCTCGCCGACGCATAGTCCTTTTATTCCCCCTAAATTTGCGCGCGACGCGCTTATGACTTCCATATAGTCGCAAATAGTCGATCTGGAGATTAGCGTTATGTCCCTGGAAAACAAGGATCAAGTTCCGACACAAGAAGAACGCGACGTCAACGAGACGCACTTAGCCGAAGACGACGCCTACGCCGAGTGGGCGACCTCCCTCGCCGAAGAGGGCGACGAACCCTCAAAGTGGGGCGCTTTCCTCGCGTTTGGACTCCCTTTCGTGATCGTCTTCGTCCTAGTTATAAGCGTCGTCCATTGCGTCAAAAAGGAACTCGACTTCGTCCCGCCTGCCCCCGAAGGACGAGACGTCGCGCAAAAGGAAGAGACGCCCGTGAAAGAAAACGCGATCGAAACCCAGGCGTCGACGCAAGACGAATCGACTCCAGAACCCCTGCAACCTCAGAGCGAAACGCCGATCCTAGACGCCCCCGCGTCTGAGGAAACCGCAGTCGAACTCGACCCCGCTCTAGCTCCCGAGCCTGCCCTCGAGCCGACCGTTGAAATCCCCGAGGAATCGGAAGACGCTCTTCCTCAACTCGACGACGAATCTCTTCTACTCCCAGAAGAGGATCCCCTCCTCTCCCCCGAGCTTCTCGACGACGACGCCGAGACCTTCGATTTTAACGCCCCGCTAACGGACGACGCGCAAAACGCGCAAAAGTTCGCTACCGGCGTTGAAGACGCCCTTCTCCTCAACGACGAAGAGACGACCGAGATCGACGCGAACGTCAATCCCTTCGCGCTCGACCCCGCGCAAGAGGCCCGACGCGAAGAAAACCAACGCGCGTTAAACGCCCTCGAGAGCGAGTTCGCGTCCCTCAAGAAAAAGGACGCCCCCGAGGTCGACGAAATCCTCGGCGAACTCGCTCCCCTCCGAAAAAAAGCGCTCGAATTGCAAAACGACGTCGAAGAATCCTTCGTGGAAAACGTCGCCTCTTTCATCGCGAAGCTCGACGCTCTCAAGGACGAACTCGAGCGCGATCGCAACTTCTTCAGACGACTCCGCGCATTCGACTCAAGCGTCGCCAATCTTGACCAACTCAGGCTCTTCCTCGCTCCCGATCGCGCGAACCTCGACGTCGACGCCGCGCAAAACGCGCCCCAAGGAGAACTCGCAAAGGCTTATAACGCCGATTTCGTCGCCGTCTCGCAAACCCTCGAACTCTGCGCCTTCCTCGATCAATGGAACGACTTCGTCCAAGACTCCGCTTCGAAGCTTGAAAAATTCCACGTAGCTCCTCAGGACGCCCAGACCGCCGTCGATTTCGTCAATGCCGCCTCGAACGTCAAAGGAGCCCCCGAAGAACTCAAAATCCTTCGAAAAAGAGTTCCTCAATGGCGCTACGACGCCGAGCACACCCTCGCGACTCAGCGCAAGATCGTCCTCATGATCGAAGCCGAACTCCGACAGAAATACTGGACCTACGCCCCGTCCAAAGAAAAAATCTATTATCTCCTCGAACCCCCTAAAGCGGGCGGAAACCAGTACGTCTCCTCCGCGCTGGGAACCGTAGCGACCGTCGTCATCCCCGAAGGCGCTCCGGAGATTCAGCAAAAAGTCTCGCCGCAGAAGGCGTTTCTCGACGAACTCGCGAAACTCGCCTGGAAGATTCCCGACTCCTTGCGCGAAACCGATATCGCCCTCTGGTACGCGAAGTGGTCCGAATTTATGACGAAAATTCAAACGGCCGACGCCCTCGACCCGATTTTACAGTACGCCTTCCTGAAGGAAACTGCTCAGTACTTACGCGCGAGCGATTACTATTTCGCGCAACGTCTTGAGCCCGTCCTGCGCGTCCTCAACGCGCCTCAACTCGACGACAACCCGTCGATCGATCGTTTCCAAACAGAAACCTCGAAAATCGCCGGGTTGCGCGCCCTTGCAAAATCTCGCCTTGAGTTCCTCCCCAAAGAGCATTTCAAGGTCGACAAGACGACGGAACAGCTGAACTCGGGCGTCGAACGCTTCGCGGCCCTCTATCCCCGCGTCGGATGGATCGACCGCAATCTCAACGGCGAATGGATTTTGCGCGCCCAAGACAAAACTGCGATCCCCGTAGGGGATCTTTACGTCGTAATCCCCGGCGGAGTCGAAGCGAAGGATCCGCGATGGATTAAAGTCGGGGTCTCCGACGGAACGAACCAAACGCTCGCGGTCGTCTCCGAATCGATTCCGCGCGGCTCGATCGTCTTCTGCCGCGTTGCTACGACGGATAAACCCGCGGTCGCGGCGAATTCGACGACGGACGCGCTCTTCAATCTGCGCTAAACGCGACGTCGCGAAAGAACGCGCCATAAAAAAAGGGGAGTCCCGAAAAAGACTCCCCTCGTTTTTTATCGTTCCCCTAAGCGCGAATCAACGCTTCGTTTCTTCGAAGACGAAGGAGCCGGACGGAACGCTGAAGATCGCGTAATCGCCGTCTTCCGAGACGAATTCCGCGCCGCGTGTCGCTTCGACGGAGCTATCAGCCGCCGTCTTAGGAACGTAGATCGTCGCCGTCGTATTCGGCGGAACAACGACCGCTAAGCGCATACCGCTGTCGCGTTTCGCCCATTCGCTCGAGATGCGACCCGCGATCGAATCGTAATATCCCTTCGCGGAGGTCAGATCCGTTTCGCCCGCCTTCGGAGGACGAACCGTGAACTTGTGGAACGCGACCGTCACCGCATCTCGCTGGATCCCAAGAACGCCGGAAATGTACCACGCGATGGGGAAGAGATACGAACTATGGAGAAGGGAGTGACCAGGACGATCAAGTTCCCACGCTTCCCAGTAGGTCGTGGCGTCATGTTCGCGCATGAAGCCCCAGCCGGGATATTCGATTTGCTTGAGGGTCGAATACGCGAGGTCGTTGCGGTTCTTTTCCCGCAAATAACGGAAGAGGAGGCCGCCGCCTGTGATACCCGCGCCGATATGCCCCTTCGAATCGACGAGAATCGCGCGGTCAAGACGTTCTTCGACGCGACGCGTCTCTTCCGCCGTCGCGGGGGTATGCGACAGAAGCGCGAGAGCGAGGATCGCCTGCGCGTCGTCGTGATACGAACCTTCCGCCGCCTTGTAATACTTCGCGTTGATCGCGTCGCGCGTCTCTTGCGCCAAGCGATCCCATTCCTTCGCGCGATCTTCGCGACCGATGACGCGCGCGATCTTCGCCGCCGTCTCAAGGTTGAAGACGAGGTAGAAGTTGTTCAAGCAGAGCGCTTGCGGAGTGTCGCTATTGGGGCCGTCGGGCGCGCCCGGCCACAGCCAGTCGCCGAGGAAGTTCCAAACGTCGCCGTAGCGTTGCAGAAGACCGTCCTTCACGTTCGATTCAAGGAAACCGAGCCAACGTTCCATCAGCTCAAAGTTTTCTTCGAGAATCCGCGTGTCTCCATACTGGAGATAGAAGGTGTACGGAAGGGTAACGACGATTCCGCCCCACGCGGGCCCGCCGCCGCCAAAGTACGTCGGCGCAGTGTTCGGGAGCGAGCCGTTTCCGCCGTCGCGTTGGCAGTCGCGCCAGTCTTCCATCCACTTGAAGTAGAAGGATTCAAGGCTGTAGTTGTACATACCAGACTCCGACGTCGCGTGCGCGTCCCCGCCGTAACCCATTCGTTCGCGCTGAGGACAGTCGACGACGTAACCGCCAAGAGAAAGATTCTCGAACGTCCAGCGGCCCGTGTTATAAATCCAGTTCTGAAGATCGTCCGAAGTTTCGCACGCCGCCGCCACGTCGTAATCCGTACGGATATTCCAACCGACGACGTCGTCGAGTTTCGGCTCCTCGTCGACGCCGGAGATCGTAATCCAGCGCATCGAGCTGTAATTGAATTTATTCTGGAAAACGCCGTCCCCGTTTTCGTCGAGACGTAGCGAGCTGAAGAGACCGAAGGTTCGCGTCTCCTGAGCGCGTTCTGAATAATCGAAGGTCACCGTCGCGCCAGGCTTACCGTGAAGTTTCACGCGCGTCCAGCCCGCGAAGTTCACGCCCATATCGACGCGCCAAACGCCGTCCTTCACCTTGACCACGCTCTTAGGATGAATCGGCTCGGTAAGGATGTTGCGCTGACTCGTCTGCGCCGTGATTTCAAGCTCGGGGGAGAAGACCGTGACAGAACGCCACGCGGAGTCGTCAAAATCGACCTTGTTCCAGTCGGGATTGACGAGATTCATATCGACGTGTTCGCCGCCGAACTGACCAAAGGTCCATGCGCCGGTGACGAATTGCGAGCTTTCGCTTCCCTTCCATGTTTCGTCGGAGACGACGCGCGTCGTTTTGCCGTCCGCGGTTTGAACGTCACATTGCACAAGAACGATCGGCGTCTGGGGACGCGTCGGAACGCGCAATTCGCCAAGGACGCTCCAACCGGGGCCGAGCCAAAGCGCCACGACGTTCTTACCCTTCTTCAGGTACGGGGCGACGTCGTACGCAATGTAGCGCGCGCGGTATTTGTAGTTCGTCACGTTCGGCGCCAAGACCGATTCTTTCGCGACCTGCTCGCCGTTCACGTAGAGCTCATGGTATCCGACGCTCGCGATGAAGAGCATGGCGCGCGTCGGTTCGGAGTCGAGATCGAACGTCTTGCGAAGCCAAGGATCGATCATCAGCTTCGTCTCGGGATTGCGCGCGCTCGTCTGATTCAGATTCGTCTCCCCTTCCGGAAGATACCCGATTCCGATCCACTTCGCGCTCCAATCCTTCGGGTCAAAGAGGCCCGTCGTCCACGTCGCGACGTCCGACGCCTTCGAGAGCGTCCCGTCTTGATCTTTCACCTGAACCGTCCAATAATACGTCGCGTCGGACTTGAGAGCCTCGCCCGCATACTCGATTTGCGCCGTCGCGTCAGAATCGACCCAATCGGTGTCCCAAAGCTTCCCTTGCAACTCTTTCGCGGCGCCTTCCGTCGCGTCAACCCTAATGCGATACGCCTGCTGACTCTGACCGATCGCTTCGCTGTCCGACGTTTCAAGGATCCAGCTAAAGCGCGGGGCGCGGGAATCGAGCCCCGTCGGGTTCGTTAAATACTCGCATCGCAACTTCGCGGGGGAGAGGGAAGAGAAATCCTCCGCCCAGCTCGCGGACGCGCACGTCGCAACGATCGCCGCAAGAGCCGCGGCGAAAAATGTGGTTCGTAACTTCATCTTTACTCACTTATCTCCGATTTGAGACTCGAAGGAACAGTAGGAAAGCTCACAGACTTTCCCATTTTACGTTAATTATAGGAATTCCCGCGGCGCTTTCAACCGAGTTCCTATGAACGAAAAAACGCGCCCAAACGGACGCGTTCTCGACGCAACTTTCCCCCAAAAGGTCTCGCAAGGAAGGAAAAGCTCAATCAGTTCAAGCTCGCTTCGATCGCGGCGTCATACATATGTTGCGCCGTCCCTTCGAAATTGCCGAGCGCTTTGTCGGTAAGGACGTAGTCGAGCCCTTCGAGAGAAGCATTCGCGCCTTCGCCCATATTCCACGACTTCGCGCGCTTCTGAAGACTTTCGACGAAGCTCTTCGCAGAAGAGGCAAGATAGATCGCAACGACGACCGTCTTTTTACCCTCCTGGGTGTTCTTCTTGATCACGGGCGTCACCTTGGTCGCAAAGGTCTGTCCCATTTCGCAGAAGGCGCAACCGACGGAATCGAAGCCGAGTTCGGCGGCGGCGTCAAGCGCGCTCTTCGTCTGGCTCTCGACGAGACCGCGGTAATATTCGTCGCCATGCGCGATCACGAGGAGACGTTCGTCGGCGGGATTCTTGGAGAAGCGTTTCGCCTCGGAGACGACGTAATCGCGAAGAAGATTTCCGGAGCTAAGCGTCGCGGTGAGGGAGATCGGAAGCTTCGTCTTTAGGATGCGCATTCCTTCTTCACGGGCGCCTTCGCGGGCGGATTTTTCACCGTAGACGCCAAGGGCGGTCGGGAGGTCGAACTGAACATGGCACGTCGGATAGATGAAGACGGGCTCAACGACGACGGAGTCGCAACCTGCCGCTTCAAGGCGTTTGAAACCTTCGGTAATGTCGTTCTTGAAGTTGAATTCCATGTCGCAAACTTCAATGGCGGCGAAACGCTTCTCTTGAGCGTCAAGAGCGCGAACTTGATCGCGAAGTGATTCGGTAACTTGCGTCCAGCGCGGGGAACCGGCGCCGTGCGTCACAAGGAGGAGTCCGATCTTTTCGCCGCGCGGGACGAGAGCGCGTTCAACGTCCGCCTGGAAGGCCGCGGGTTTCTCCGGCGCCGCCATCCCCGCCTCAGCAGGACGTTCCCCTTGCGCTCCAGGATTCTGAGCGAACGTCGAGCTAATAAATGCGACGCTGGACAGGGCGAAAACGGCGCTCACGTTGAAGAAAATTTTGTTGGCTTTCATCTATTTTTCCTTTCGATGACAACTTGCTTTTATCGGATTGTAAATTATGTTCTTCTTTTCTTGAGTCGTTTAAGAACGCGCGGTTGCTAAGGTCAGTTGGAAACCGTTTCGCCCCCGGCGATCGTCGACATGCCACGCCATACGTCTAGCGCGACCGTGTCGTTCACGTAAGAGACGCTTCCGTCCGCTTTCAAGACGTTGACGCCAGACGCATGATAGCTACGGCTTGCATAGTACCCGTAATTCATCCACGAGCAGGACGCAAGGTGCGAGTTAGGCGGAAGGAAAGCGCCGAAGGTCGTATAGCTCGGAACCCCAGAGAGCCAAGTTCCGCATCGATCGAGACTCCACGTGCAACTCGACATAGCATGCTGCATCGTAGACAGCTCTTCGTAGCTCACGTCAAACGCACCCCTCGCAATATTCTGAATGTAGACTTCGCGAATTCGTCCCCCGTCTTGGCAAACCTCTTCAAACCCGCCGGTAATCGTCGCGTTAGCGCCAGCGCCTATCGTCGATTCCGCCATAACCATCGTGTTCGAAGTACCGTCGACAATCGACGCCAAACGCGTTTTGCAACCGTAATAGAAAGCGCCGTCCGTTTGAAGAGTCGCTTCGCCGCCGACAAGGGTCGTGCCGATACGCGCGAGGCCCGAACCGGTGCAGACGCAGTAGCTTGACGGATACGTCTCGGCGCTCTGATTACCGGATCCCGATGCGTCGGTTTGAATCTTCAGATTGATTTGCAACTTTTCTCCCGCATGAGGATCGCTCGGGCAAGAGAGGAACGAAACGTTGCAATTAAGCGCGTCCGTCAAATGATAGAGGATTACGTTGTTTCCCATCCCCGCCGACTGATAGACGGGCTGACTGTAGTCGATCAGCTTAGAGATCGCGTCCGCTTCCATGTAAGGGAAGAGTCGTGCTTGAATGGAGAAAGCGCTTGCTGAACGCGCGGTTTCATTAGCCATCGGGGGGAAGGAATCATTGTTCGTACCCAGGTAGTTGTGGAGGGCCAAGCCGTACTGTTTCAGATTGTTTGTGCATTGCATTCTTCGAGCGGCTTCGCGCGCGGCTTGCACCGCGGGGAGCAACAACCCGATCAAAATTCCGATGATCGCGATCACCACGAGGAGTTCAACGAGAGTAAAACCACGAGAGGAAAAGGTTCGCGATTTCATTTCTAACCTTCCTTTGCTAAGGTAAACAGCTCAGTCCGAGCGACGTTGTTAAATAAATCTAACTTTTATTTCAAAAAAAAGCGCGATTTCTATAGATCGCGTTTCACTTTACCATCTGAGTAAAAACCAAAGTCCCTTCTAAGGCGCGGCGACTCGAAAAAGTTAGCGCGACCGAGCTGGAGACTAGCTCGGTCAGCGCAGAGCGCAAGAAAGGAAACGAAAAACTTATCATTTTTCGCCGCTGAGGAACTTATCCCCAACGCTCAACATCTTAAAGGATGCCTTTCAAACGTCAAGAGATTTTTGTTAGAAATTACTAACTTTTTTAGAAAAGCCTAACTTTTACTCGACTCAATAAATCTTTTGCTTTAACAAACAAGGAGTTTGGCTCATGCGTTACTATTTTCCTCTTCGTTTCGCCGCGGCCCTCGTCGCTCTGCTACTACCCGCTACTCTGTGGGCGCAAGGATTCCTCGTCGAATCGAGGGCTCCGCGGCAACTCCCCCGCGTCTTTCCTCCACGCGTCGTCGAACCTAACAACGCCACTCAATATTCCATTGACGAAGTCAAAATCGACGCTAGCGTAGAAGGTTCCGTCGCCTCTGTAAACGTCGCGCAAACATTCAAAAACGAAGGCGCTTCGACTATCGAGACGTCTTTCGTTTTCCCCCTGCCGTACGACGGCGCCGTCGATACTATGACGCTTCTCGTCAATGGCAAAGAGTATCCCGCGACCCTAGTCGACGCCGACAAAGCGCGTAAGGAATACGAAGAGATCGTCAGAAAGTCGAGAGACCCAGCCCTCCTCGAATGGATCGGCTTCGGCCTCTTTAAAACGAGCGTCTTCCCGATCCCCGCGGGGGAAACGCGTACCGTGACGATGCGTTACACGCAGTTGCTCCGCGCCGACGCGGGACTCACTGAATTTCTCTTCCCCCTCGGCGCCACAAAATTCACGACGAAGCCCGTGAAGAAGATCTCCTTCGATCTCTCCCTCCGCTCCGACGTCGAAATCAAGAACGTCTATTCGCCGACCTTCGACATTACCGTCGACCGGAAAAGCCCTACGTCCGCGCGCGTCCAGAGCACGATGGAAAACGCCGTGCCCTCCACGGATTTCCGTCTCTTCTTCGATCAAAATACCGACGATGTTTCCGCGAAAGTCTTGAGCTATCGTCCCAACGAAAACGAAGACGGATATTTCCTCCTCCTCGCGTCGCCGAAGATTGAACGCGCGAAAGAAGCGATTCCGCGCACGATCGTCTTCTGTATCGACGTATCAGGAAGCATGATGGGGAAAAAGATCGAGCAGGCGCGCGAGTCTCTCGCCTTCGTCCTTTCGCGCCTTCGCGATATCGACAAATTCAATATCGTAACCTTCAAGACGACGGTTTCGAGCTATAAAGACTCTCTCGTCTCCTGCGACGCGGCGACTCAGCAGGACGCGACGGAATACGCCGCCTCGCTCCGCGCGGGGGGCGGCACAAACGTGGGCGACGCGTTAATCCGCGCCTTTGACCTCTTGAAAGAGGACGAGTCGACGAATCCTAAATACATCGTCTTCCTTAGCGACGGCGCGCCGACGGTCGGTGAAGTGAACGAAATGAAGCTCGCCAAAATTGCGCGCGAGTCGAATACGCAGAACGCCCGATTCTTCTCCTTCGGCGTCGGATACGACGTGAACGCGCGACTTCTCGACCGCTTTGTTCGCGACGGACGCGGACAGGGCGAATACGTCAAGGAAGGCGAAAATATCGAAGAACGCGTGTCGGCGTTCTATTCGAAAATCGAAGATCCCGTCCTTGCCGACGTCGAGATCCTCTTTACCCGCGACGGAAAAGAGGGGCGTTTCACGAACCAGGTCTATCCGTCGGGAAAAGTCGATCTTTTCGCGGGGCAACAGCTGGTGACGACGGGACGTTATTCGGAACCGGGCGCGTTCACGCTCGTCGCGAAGGGTAAAATCGGAGACGACGAAAAAGAGTTGCGCTACGAAGGATCGTTCGTCGAAAAGAGCGCGGATACCGCAAACGCCTTTGTGGAAAAGCTTTGGGCGACACGACGCGTCGGCGAGATCATCGACGAGTTGGACCTTAACGGGGAAAACGACGAGTTGATTCAAGAACTTGTGGAGCTCGCAACGAAGCATGGATTGGTGACGCCGTACACCTCGTTCTTGGCGTTAGACGAAGTGAAATTGAACGCGACGAGCACGAACGCGCGCACCGCGGCGAATTCGTTCCGCGATTTGGCGTCGAACGTCGACGGCATGATGGGCGTCTCGCAACGTCAGGCGAAGCAATTCCTCAAGAGCATGAGCAACCTTGCCGGAGCGCAGGCGCAGGAAGTGGCTTCATTAAACGCGACGATGGACACGGCGATGAGCGCCGCGCCGGACGCGGGGATGAGTGGAGCGACAATGAACAGTCGCTCGGGCGGCCTTGGAAGACCGATGGGCGCCCAGATGGCGCGAAACCGTCCCATGGCGCTCAACGCCGCGCCGATGATCATGGCCACGCCTCCCGCCGTGAGCCTCGCGGCTGATTCCGAAGGGGACGCCGCGACGCCGAATCGCGAGAAGATCCGCACCGTCATGGGGAAGACTTTCTTCTTCAAGAACGGCGTGTGGGTGGATTCGTCGATTACGGAGAAGCAAGAGAAGGAGCAGAAACCGATTGAAATCAAGCAGTTTAGCGACGAGTATTTCGCGCTTATCGCGGAAAACGGGAATGAGCTTTCTCAGTACCTTGTCTTTGACGAACCGATCGCGTTGAACTTCAACGGTCAGCTGTACAACGTCGTAAAGGGGGACGGGAAATAATCGGGAGGCAAAACGCGTCTTTTTGGGGACGCGTCCCGTTTTTTCCTTGACTCTAAAGAGACGTAACTTTAAAATAAAGACGTTGGTTCGAAAAACTGGCGTCTTTTTTCATGGGGGGAGTTCATTATGCGTCAAATTAGTTTGCTGGTTGCGGATTCGCAACCGGTTGCGCGCGCTGGACTCTTCTCCTTTTTCAGCGGAACGAATATTCAGATCGTCGATTACGCGCAGACGTGCGAGCAAACGGTGAGCAAAACGATGAACGCGGAGCCCGACGTGTTGATTCTCGCGATAGATTTTCCGGACGGGTCGGGATTTGACGCGACGGAGAAGTTGCGCGCAAAGCGATTTCAGGGCAAGATCGTTTTTTTCGAGAGCGTCGGACGCCGAAACTATTTAGCGCGGGCGTTGGCGGTTGGGGCGGACTCCTATGTTTTGAAGACGGCGACGCGCGCGGAACTCACGGAGATTGTTTACGGGCTCGTGGAGCAGCTGGACGCGCCGGAGCGAACAGAACGCGATTTTTCGGGGGAGCTTCGGCAGGCGTCGACATTGATGCGAAAGAGACGCGTGGATCCGGCGAATCCCCTGACGAAACGCGAAGCGCAAGTTTTACGACACGTCGTTCTTGGGCTGACCAATAAAGAGATCGGGTTGGCGCTGAAGTTGAGCGAAGACACGGTCAAAGAGCATATGCAAAGAATTCTACGCAAACTAGACGTCCGAGATCGCGCGCAGGCGGCGGTCTGGGCGGTTAGAAACAATTTGATTCCTTAACAATCGTTGCGCGAGTAGCACGACGTCTTTTTTCAGGAGAGATAACATGAGCAATCCGAAAGCACGCACGATGACCCGATATGAAGGCAGGGCCGCCGTTGTAGATTGTCTCGACACGAAGCTCAACGAGGAGCTGGCGATCCAAGCGTGGGGCGACGAACTTGCGAACGTCCTCGAATCGCTTCCGCCGAGAACCGACAGGCTGATCGTGAATTTCCAAAACGTTCAATTTATGTCGAGTTCGGCGCTTCGCGTTCTGATCACGTTGAATACGAAGACGAAGATTGCGAAGGTCGCGCTTTTCCTCTGCTCGATCGATCCTAACATCATGGAGGTCTTCAAGATCACGCGACTCGATTCGATCTTTAAGATTCGTCCGACGGAAGTGGAAGCGATCAATTCCAAAATCTAAGAACAACGATCATGGAGGGCGTGCCATGTCGGCAAACGATAAAATGGGATTTTGGCGTTATACCAAGACCTTTTCCAGCAATTCGCAAGACGTCGTTTCATATTTGGACGAGGTGACCGCGGCGCTGGAGAAAAGAGATTGGAATCACCAAGACGTCTTCGCCGTACGCCTTGCCCTCGACGAAGCCGTCGCAAACGCTATCGAACATGGAAATCGGCGCGATCCAAACAAGAAAATACAGGTTACAACCGAAATAACGGCTAAATGCGCGTTTATTTCGATTCGAGACGACGGCGTCGGTTTTGCCCTAGACTCCGTCAAGGATCCGACGCTAGACGAGAACATCGAGAGACCGCACGGAAGGGGACTCTTCCTCATCAAAAACTTCATGACGCGCGTTTGGCACAACGAAAAGGGGAACGTCATTTACATGGAGAAGTCCCCGCGTTAGACGCCGTCCCCCTTCTCTTTCAGCGTCCATAAGCCTCCCTAAATCGCGTCGACTTAAGGAGGCTTTTCTTCATCTTACCCCGACGTTGCCCGAATCGCGCCCCCTGCGAGAGAAAGCGTCCCTTCTTAAAGGCTCTTATCCAACGCTGAAAGATGTTCAAGAAAGTCGCTTCCGCTATACCGCAACTCGTTTTGGAGGAGAACGGAACCGCGGTCCAAGTGCGCCTTGACCGCTCCTGGAAAATACTCCTCGTCCGTCATATGACGATTCGCGCACACCTCGAACAAGCATTTATACAGGGGATCGGCGTCCCCGGTGATCGTCTGACGGTTTAGTTCTCGTCCCAATGTGTTCGTCTTGAAATCTTCTTCCTGCAAAGGCCCCTTGCGCAGCGAAAGCGCCAACGAAAGCTTAACAAGAGTCGCATAGGGGAGGTTGGCGCTACTCTCTATTTGAGTCAGAATTTCCTCAGTCTTCTTTGAAGTTTTCAGTTTAAACGCCATTTTACCCCTCAAAATACCGGTTATTCATGATCCTAGTACTCTTATCCTCTCCATATTCCAATAAGAACACGTTTGAGGTCCGATCGCTCAACGACGACATATACTTCGAAGTAATTTCTTCGTTCGTCGACAAGATAAAAAGTTGACCGGGAAGACGATTAAAGAACTGCTCCACGATATTCGCTCGATGTTCCGTGTCAATACGGGCAAACGGCGTGTCGATAATGTAAGGCAGTTCGCACTTGCACTGCCGCATCATCCCCCAATAAAGCGACATGACAAATATTTGCGTTTCCCCTTTAGAAAGCGTCGATTTATCGACCTCCGTCATGAGGTCAAACTCGTCGAGGGAAAAGGACTCCAATTCCTTCAGAAAGTCATTTTCATCGGGATTTCCGACGATCTCCCTTAACTGGGCGAACGCATACTCGCACAAACATCTTCGAAGCCCCGAAACGCCAGACCGACGGCCGATTTTTATCAGATCCTTCTTCGCCACGATTTGCTTACGCAATAAATGGATTTTGAAATCTTTATCGACCTGAATATCGTCAATAAAATCCTTCTTACGGATCAGACGGTTAAATTCCGATAGAGCGTCTTCTCGAACTTCTCGAATCAATCGATCGTATATCTCGCGTCGCAAATCCTCCAGTAGCAACAGAACTTTCCCTGAGATCGCCGACACGGAGCGGCGCTTAATATCTATTTGCAACCGTTTATGCGCGGCCTCCAGCTCCTTTTCGGTTGCGACGATCTCCTTCTCTCTCGAAGTTAGATCCATTTGTTTACTCTGAAGTCGCAGGGTAAGTTCGTAGACCTCTTGCGTCGTCTTAGAAAGCGATTTCACATGCTCCTCGTAGTTCTCAACGGAACTATTTTGAAGTTTTTCTCGAATCTTCTGCGATTTTTTTATCGATTTATCTAAGCGTTTCTTATATCCGGCGATTCTTTTCACGTCAAATTGAGACACGCGACTCAAAACGGCCTGAACGCTCATTTCGTCGTCCTCTGAAAGACCGAAAAAGGCCGTACAGTCGGCGATTTCGTTCGCTGGAAGTAAGAACTTGACAATATCGTCGTACACGATCCTTCCCAACCGAGAAGCGTCGATTGCCCCGGCGTCGCCGAGCGAGGAGACGACGACGTTTCTGAATTGTTCCGTGCAAATCGATTCGGAAATCGCCTTCCAGGTTTTCATCTTATGCTCTTCGGCGATAAGAGGACGAACCCTCTCTAATAGCTCCCGTACGATAAGAAACGGTAGCACTTCAGAAGCCGCGCTTTTTCGTTCCCAGTTGACGCGCTCGCGATGTTCCTCCTCTTCCTTAAGCGCCGCGTTCAACGCTTTCCATTCGTCTAAGGAAATCCCCCCTTGGTCTGAATAGTCTTTCTTCAAGCGGTCGATTTCGGCGGTTTTCTCTTCCTGTCGCACTTGGAGTTCGGCGATTTCTTCAGACAGTTCCTCTCTCTCTTGAACGAGACGCTCCAGTTTCTCCTTGCGCTGAAGATACTCCTTCGTCACCTCGTCCGCCTCGGATGCGCTCGAGTTTAACACTCTCTTCACATTGGAATACATAATGTCGAAGGTATCGTTCCCGCTCAAAACCATAAGCGCGTCTCTCACATTATGCTTTTGATCGTCTAGCAGATACTCCGCGATTCGTTCGCCGTCAAAAAAGCACAACTTCAGAAGCGTTGGCGGAATCAAATGGATGAGGAACGTTTGGAAGTCTGCCAGCTCTTGATCCTCTAAACGGCGACCGTTTTTAACGACTTCGAATTCTTCGTTCGTCTCCCCCTTCTTCCACGACCATGAACGGACTATGCGATATTGATCCATATCCGCGGTTGTACTGTCGGAGAACTCGAGAGCGACATAAGCCCGTTCATCTTCGTCCATCTTAGCCTGATCGTTGATATAGGCCGTTATTTTCTTGGCGTACCTCTTACCCGGATTTTTATATCCAAGGCAGAAATGACCATATAAAGCTAGCTCCACCGCCGTAAACAAGGTCGTTTTACCCGCGCCGTTCTTGCCTCCGATTACGACGATTTTCTTCTCCGGATCGGAAATATCTAAATCAAAGACATGATTCCCCCGATAAGAGCCGAAATTATTCAGTTCAATCTTGTGTAACAGCATCTCCCCGACCAAATTCCTCTCTTACGCGCTCGTCATGAAGCCATCCTTGATTTAAAACCTTTTCAACTTCCGCGGCTGTTTCGCTTGAACGTGTATACAATTTGCTACTATCCACAGCCGACATGAGTCGAGACATGAGATCGAAAGGAACGTCGTGCTTGCCGCAGAGATTCTGGATCGTTTTCAAAGTTTCCTCGTCGTATTTGGCCTTTTTAAACTGATCCCACGGCAGTCTCTCCCCCATGACTTCATAATAAATATCCACGACTCCGCGGCACGTCAAATCCCCTTCCCGCTCCCAGACTTTATCGATAAACTTCAGCTCCTCTTCGGAAATCAGTTCAAATCCCGAATCTTTCTGAAGTTGAAGAAGCCGACGAAGCATTGTCTTACGCGTTTCGAGCGTAAATGGACCGCGCCCAAGTTCCCCGTTTTTCAGATAATAAACCGTCCCGTTTCTCCGGCGGAAATCGCGTGCGGAAGGGGTGTTTCTTAATTCGACAAGCCAATTGCGATACTCGCGCAAAGGGATCAGCTCCGTCGCTCCGTGATCGATGAAGTTTTTCAACGACTTGTCTTCATTCACCATCGTGCAACACCAACACCCAAACCTTGAATTGCCGGTAACGGCGATTTTATCTTTATTTACCTCGCCGACGACGCTCTGCTCTTCCCCCATCTCTTCGCCTTGATAGAGGGAAAAAAGATATCGATTGTCCGTTCCCCACGCGCTCAGACCGTCGTCTTTCAGGAGATACTCCCACACGTCCTTATTCCCGATTTCGGACAAAGGACGATAAGTATACGCTTTGGCGATGGAAACATGGGGCGTCAAGATTTTCCCTTCTATTTCACGAGAAGCGATACTTTTCGAACGCGTTGAACTTTCCGCTTTGCGAACGCCCAGAAGGATAACGATTTCTCCGCTTTTCCGAATGACATTGTACGTGAAATCGTTTGAGGGAAGAATTTTTAACCGTTCGGTACACCACCGAAAACCGGGCGGCTCCGGCGTCAAATACCCCAAACCTATCACTAAACTCCAAAATCGATTCTTGACCTCCGGGTAAATGACGTGAGATTCAACGTTCAGCTCTTTTTCGGCGCTCGCGACGTTGATCGCGACGCTCATTTCATGCATATATCGTCGGATAATCGGGTTTTCGACCATCGTGTCGGAAGTGACGATATACACCTTCTTTTTACGCTCGGAAGGAGATAGAGATTCAAGCGTCTCGAAGACCAATTGGCACAGAAGCGTTGAATCCTTGCCGCCGCTATATCCAATCATCCATGGACGCGAATCATGCTTATAGACGAGCGCCATTTGTTCAATGATCGCGTCAAATTGCTTGCGTGATTCGTCGTTCATTTTGTCGACTCCTCACGGTCGCAAGGCGCCGTCTCCAATTCCTCAAACAATTCCCAAAACGCTTTGTCTTTGATATAGAAGGGTTTAGTGTTATTTCCAATTTTAACGATGCTATGATGCTTTTGAAGTTTTTTGACGTCCCCAAACAATTTCGCCTCTTCCGCGCTATTGGCTTCCGTGTTGAAAACAAAGCGTATGTCGCTGTTCTTTAAATCAGAGACGTTGTGGACGACCCAGGTCAAAATGTATTTTGAAAAGTCGTCGTCCCCGCTGCCAAAATGCTTGAGAAACTGAGTGGACAAGATTGTCCCGACGCCGAATTCACGCCCCTCTTTGAGGATCTTTTTCAACGAAGGGAATCCCTCGCTAAGGAAATTATCCGCTTCATCGACCAGAATCATTTTGGTAAGCTGTCTGTGTTTCCCTGAAAGCTTGCTAGAGCCTCTCGACTGCATTTGCGCGTAAAATAGATCGAGCGTTATCGCGATGACGAGACTTTGTAAGTCGGGGTCGTAACCGGAAAGATCAACGACGACAACCCCTTTTAGGAGATCAAAAAGGGATTGCGTTTTACAACTTTCCGGCTCAAAGAGCTGAAATTCCGACAACTTGCGAAGCGCCCCGCCCAGAGAATCACCTTTATTGATAGATTCGTCCTCCGAATAGATTGCAAACACCTCCGCAAAGGTCGGAGCAGGCGAACTCCATGTGCCAGGCTCTTGCGGGTTTATCCCTTTGGAATGGTAAGCCCTCTTAATGCAATCGTACAAAGCGTCTTTTTGCCTTACGCCTAAATGATAAGCGCGAGAGAGCGTGTCGCAGAACGTATTCGCGACATGATTCGGCAAAAGCGGCTTGAAGACGCGCGGTTGTGAAAGTGCAAGAGGGTTATAAGGAAGGTGATATAGTGGTAAGATCTTGGCGTTTGTCGCCTTCGCAAAATCGACTTTACTCTTGTTATAGTCCCCCTTATAGTCAAAGATGAGGATCCCTACATCGGAAGATTCTACATTATTGACTCTTTCTCTGTATAACTGAGTTACGAGAGATTGGGTAAATTGCGTCTTTCCGGTTCCCATCGTTCCGATAATCCCCGTGTTCGGATGAAAGACCTCTTCCGTATTCCCGGGGAGCCAATACAAGGGCGTTCCCGTCGCTTGATCCTCGCCGAAGAGAACGCGAATTTCTCGAGGAGTCTCCTCTTTCTCAGAGCAGGGTTCGGGCGCAACCGTCGTAGAGTCTTCAGAACGCTCGACAACTACTTTTTCAGGTTCAGGATCGTTATCATAAGGAGCGGCGGCGTCTCTCTGAACTTCCTCTTGGATTTCGCTCGCAACCTCTTCGTTGATCTCTATTCGCTTTTCATATTCCCTTACGTCTTCTGGAATCCCCGGCGTAACGAGATCGGAGCGTTCTATATCTTGAGTAACGTCGCCGACGTCTTTGACTAAATACTCGTAGCCGTCTTTCTCAGGGAGGGTAAAGATCATGATCTTTTTCTCTGGGTCAAAATCTGAAGAAATGAAGTTTTCACTTTGTTTAAAAGAGATAACCGTCCCGACGCCGAGATCTCCATTGACTCTTTCGGAAATTTCAAAATTATCATTCAACAAAGGTTGCCGGATTTTGTCGAGAACAAAGTCCCACCTTCCCTCTGAATAGACGTCATACAGCTTCATTTTCTCACAAGCGAGAATAGCAAGCTGCATAATAAAATTCCTAACTACCTTTCTTTCTATAGACTTGCGCTCTTCTTCGTCGTCAGGCCAAAGGGCATGCCGCAATCCTTGATACGTGTTGCATATCTGCTCCTTGGCTTTCGTAATAACGTCGGAGCCGTTCTGACCAATTTTTACTTCAACGGGATGGAGATAAACGCAGACATCCTTCTCCGTCTCCTCAAAACCGATCAAGAGCAAATCGTCGCAAGTCGGTCCCTTTTCAAAGGATAAATTTTTGACGGAAAGCAATCCGTCTTTCTGGGAAAGCCCCGTATTTCCCGAAACTCTCAGTAGCTCTTCAAGAGAGAGCGGAACCCACGCGATATTTAAACGACCATAGTACGCCATCGCAAATTTCACGGCGGAAATGACGCTCATTTTCTCTCTACTAAACGTGTCGTCGGAAGCGCTCTTAGAAGAAATCAACCGAAGCAACCACCGACCGTTGACCGCGTTGAAGAATTTAATAATTCGCTTTGTCGCGCCTAGATCCGCTTCTACATTCTTTTTCTCGAGCTCTTGGGAAATAATCCTCTCGTATTGCTCGGCCTTGCGCGTGACCGTTATCGCGTTATAGCCGCTTGCTGAGGAATTCTGATCCCCATAGTGGATTATCAACAGCTCTTTCGCTTGCTCGTCCTGATAAAAGAAGCTTAAATCGACTTTCGGATCGACAAAGACCACCCAATTAGAGGCGGAATAAACCTTGTCAAGCTGAGCCGAGGACGACTTAGAGACTTCGGTTGTGACACAGTGATCCTTGTTATAAGAACTGCTGGAATCAGCGACTCGATACGTAGAATTCAACAACGAAGCAAATTCAATGAGGTCAGATTCTGGAGCGTATTTTCGTCCAAAACCAGTCTTGTACCATCCATTGTCCAAGACGGACGGCACGCCGGAAATAACGCCGTCTAGCGAGGCGCCTGTCGTCAATTGACTTATTTGACTATCGCCGCATTTATCGCTGGACGTCATTTCATAAAACGCAATATGGGAGTACCGATACTCCTTCTCCGCTTCTCCATGCGTATACCGCCGTATCTTCGCGACAAGCATTGCCGCCAAATCGGTATTATGTTCGTACTTTTCTTCAACCTCGTAGAGGTATTCTTTCGTGCGTTTTAAACTCGACAAGACGGAAAAGTCGTTATAACGCGACGCCAATTTAGAACCGCTGTATATATGGATCTCAAAGGTCAGAATATCTTCTGGTGGAAGCTTTTTCTTGATTTGTCCTTTGAAATACCGAATGATTCCTAAAAAGATTTCTCTGCAATCCCCCAAATTATGAAGGCTCAAAATCATTCGGCGATCGCCGACGCCATCGAAAAGAAACTTGAAATGGGCGTAATATTCCTCGATCTTCTCCGCGACGAGCTTAGGCGCAAAGTCACGAATTTCATGGAAACGTTCCCTATCAAGGGGGGTATAATATCTCCACTCAGGGGACTTGTCCTGTTCTACGATTTCGTAAACCGTCTGCTCATCGTCTTTGATATAAGGGAGAAGATTGGCGGAAGTTAGACGCCCTACAATATCGTCGCGCACACTGCCGAGCCCTTTTTCCTCGTGGAGTTGAAGCTGGTACGCGACATTGAGAGGATGAAGCGGCGAAAACGCGATCGTCTTTAGGGATTGATCATAGACCACCCCCAATCGAAGCGCGTCGTTGTGCTCTTGACTTAGAGCGTTCCCCTCTTTTACTTGATTGAAGAAATCCTTAAACGCGCCGACATACCTTTTAGCCGCCTTGCATAACGTTTCGTCAAGGTACGCCAGACTTGGCAATTGTCTACTTTCTTTAAAAATTGACAGATAATCGACGTACGCGCTTCTTAGATCTTCGGGAATGCTAATCGGCTCTGACGCGTATTCCCCCTGCAGATTCTTCACAACGTAGCAAGCTTGTTTTTCTACAAAGTAAGATTCACGTAGGAGATCTTCTTTAAAATCCCCAATCGCATGATAAAGGTCGTTTCCTAGGACTATCTTTCCGTCTCGATATTCAAACCCGCGTTTACGCTCATTTTTTAACTTAAACGCGCGAACGCCCGTCAAACTCGAGACATTGACCTTATCGTCGGAAATTCCAAGAGGAATCTTAAGAGCTCCTAAAGAAAGAGTAAATAGGATCTTGCCGTTACCTGAAGAAAAACTATCTTCATTGAAGACAAGCTTCAATTCGGTATCGAGATCGCACGAATAGGCGCCCTCCTCCTCTAGGATCTCCTTCGTCTGTTTCTCTGCGCCTGGATTTATGACCAAAAAATCTTTGACGTCTTCGACCATAATGCGTTGTTTCTTTTTCTTCCAGTCAATTTTGTAACACGTCTGAAAGTTTTTTAGGTAACATGGATTAAGGTTCAATACGCAGATTCTAAAAGTGAAATCGATCGACGCGTTGGCTGGATCATTGACGACGACTCTAGTAAAGACGCAACCGTCGGCGTTAATGGATAGAGATAAACGCTTTCCTTGGATTTCAAGACGGCTCTCGGTCTTCTCGACGGAGTCCTTCGTAATCGTCTTATTGAAAGGGAATTCGATCGTGATTTCTTTAAAACGGTCGGGATTATAAACCAAAATATGCTTCTCGCGCTGCCTGACCTTCGTAGAACCGTCGTCCCGAACGAAAAGCTTCTGGTTTTGCGGAAATTTATATTCCTTCTCGGGACCGCTATAGGCGGAAATAGAGGCGTTGTCGATGAAAAGAGGCTCGCTCTTTTTTTCCATCTTGGCCTTTGAGACCCTGATTTTCGTATAGGTAATTCCTTGAAACCAATCCTTGCCTTGACGCTTATTTTCTTCAAGGTCGTCGATCAATTTACGGTCAAACGAACTATCAAGGTCGTCGCGCAACGATCCGTATTTGAACGCTCGGTCGATCGTTTCGAAATCGCGGTGATTCTCGTCGATACGTTGCTTCATCTTTTTCTCGCTCTTTTCTGAAGCCAACCCATCGGCGTCGGGAAGCAGGCGAAAGTCAATCCAATCTTCCTGCGCAATCTTTCCTTCGCTTGCTGAAACTAACAAGCTCTTGTACTCTAACAACGATTCTTGATCCGCATAGCGATCGGACTGTTTCCGCGCCAATTCGTGCGTTAGCAACGTTCGATCTTGGGAAGACAGATTTTTAGAGTCTTTGATTTCGCGTCCAATCGCCTCGAGCAATTCCTCAGTCGAGAAAGGAGCCCCTTTTGCGGAAAGATTGCGCGTCGCGCTAGAGATCGTGTCAATAGGCGCGTAGGTTATCATCAGAATAGCTCTATTTTTCGACGTCGAATTGTTTCGTAGCGTCGCGAAGAAATCGTTCGTCATATCACCGACCTGCGCGGCGACGACGACCTCTTTATTTTTGAGTTTTAAAGTAAAAGTCTGATAAGAATCTCCATAAGAGAAAGAGCCCTGTATTTCTTTTTCGCACGTTATCTTCTTCAAAGCGCCGTAGACGCCCTTGACCAATTCCTCGTTGTCAGGCTTGAAGCAAAACCGATCGCCGTCATGTAAATTATCGCATTCCTGCTGAAAATAGCTGACAATGCGCTTTGCGATGTAATCATAAAATTTTTCGGACATATTGCGCATCTCCACTATCGCTTTTCTTTTCAATTAGATTTAGCTTGGAATAATACTGAACGACTTCCTCCTTCGAGCGTTGATCCAAAAAAACGCCTCTAAGTTCAAGTTGGCGAAAGACTTCTTTAAGCGAGAGCTTTGACTGATTGTTGACCGCTAATTTAGTAAGAAAGATAAGAAGCTCTTCCGTGATATTCAACATGAAGCCGCATGGACCGCGTGATTTCAGGAACCTCTCACGACAGAAGGTTATAAAATGCTTCGTATACGCATTGTTAACTCTACAGCGATCTGAGCCTCTAAATTGAGTTAGAACGCTGTCGAAAAGAAAGCGAACTTCGGAAAAAACAGGATCCAAAGCCTCCTCATTTCTCGTGAGCCTCTGCATCTCCTCGCAATCCTTGATAGCGTTTCGATACAGATCGACGAGTTCCTTAATCTGAGAGGCGACCTCTTTATACTTTCCTGTATCCTCAAGATCTTTTTTTAGCGCTATATAATCATATTTCTCGCCAGACGGATTCTGATTCAACATTTCCAACGTCACGGCGTGGGAAAGTTGTTTGTCAAGCGCGGGGAAAAGTCTGCACCATCCGGAGCGATAACACTCGCGTTCTCTGTTTGTCCGTTCCCAATCGAGACTGAAATAAAGAGGAATGATTGTATCTCGATCGCCTTCCTCAAATTTGGATAACGTCAAAGTGGTTTGGCTCGTGTAGAAGAAGTAATAAAACTCCAGTAGGTCGACGAGATGTTCCTTCGTCCTTGCAGGGCTACCAAGAATAAATTGTAGATCTTTCATAAAGATCTTTCGCGGCGCATAGTGAACGACGTAGTACTCGGCGCTCGAACCCGACGTCTCGATTTTTGCTTCCATCGCCTCAAAGACGGCTTTCTCCAGAACGTTGACGTCATTCGCGGCTTTTTTTAGCGCACCATTGACGGCGTCCGTTATCTTCTCGCCGTCTTTCTCGACGTCTCTTAGCGCAGAATAAAGATAAAGAGCCGTCTTCATAATCGCCGAGTTCTCGCAAGGAAGATAGCGCATCGCCGTTATGCTTTCGGCTTTGAGAGAACGCTTCTCGTCGTCGTTCCAATAGACGCTTCGAGCGATCTGCGTCAGTTGTTCCTTCCCCTCTTCGTCAAGACCGTAGATCGAGTCCGCAAGCTTGCGAAGAGTTTCCTCCATCGATTCCAACTTGATTTTCTGAGCGCAAGCAAGGCGAAGCCATTCCCCAACGACAAGATCGCAAGACGAGACTATTGGCGCCAAATTATTACCGACAAATGGGAATAATTTGAAACACACAGCTGTTTTATGTGTAAATCTTGTGTTCTCTTCTCCCGTAGGAAATGTCTTTTTCATCATTTCAGGATCTAATGTAAACACAGAAATTACTCCTTGCTAAAGCTATAACCAAAGGAGTCCTCTTTGAACACGAAACGCTCGCCGCCAGCTTGTTTCTTCGACACGAGAAAAACCTCCTTTTTCTTCGAGCCAAATTCAGACAGAGTTCTAATCCCACTGGAGAAATCGGCGTAGGTATTGCGATCCTGAGACGTCGGACAATAACCGTCCTTCATCGCCATAATCATTTGATAAAGCCCATAATCGATTGAAAAAGAAACTTTATTCGACTTCGTTTCGTCGCTAAAACACACGTTGATCACGGGGACAAATCGCAAAATTTCATCGCCGCCGTCTTTGGGAGGGAAATCCGGGATGATCTTTAAGCTTTCTAAAATAGAATAATCGTCGCTAGAGTCGTCTATGCAAATGAAATTTTTCTTCCCATAGGAACCGTTCCAGGCGTAAATACAGCGCTCTACCGAAATATAAAGATCTTTAAGTTTGCCTTTATTCTTATCGTCGCTTGTTTTCAAAGCGTAGGAATAGTATAGATCTCGAATAAAAGACAAGTAGAGTGGGTCGGAACCGTTATCTTTTAGTTTTTTATAATTCTTCAGAAATTTATAGACGTATTTCTTGAAGTCATCCTGTCCGTTGTTAAGACTTGAAAGAGAAACGTCATTGATAGTCCCAAGATATGCGGGATCGTTCAGCATGGAGACCGCCTTGGGAGCAACGAGATCCATCGTGTAAAATTCAAGAGCCTCTCTATCGCTGTCTTCCCTCTTCTCCCCGCTCGTTACGCATCGGCTCATGCTATCGATTAAACTTGACGTTCCCTTATTTTCGAAGAGCAACATCGGAGTCGTGCAAGAAATATAAGTTTCCAAAAATTTGGCGTCATTGGGCAGATGTTCCCAGATAGTTTTCTCATTAAAGTTTGGAGAAACAACCGCGTCAAAAAGAAAGTTCAAGATATCTCTTGAAGTGACGACAAGTTTTTCCTTGACGCACGCTTCGATAACGCGCTGAATCAAAAGCTTTCTGACGTCTTCACGCATTAAGAATTCGAAGTTATGACGCACAGGGCACCACGTGTGATTAGGACAGATTTTCCCTCCTCTTTCATAGGCGTTATAAAAAGTATTCAAATCGGAACGTTCAAAGACTTTATTAAATAAACGGGTTAAATAATCAGACTTTACTCCTTTCGCCGTTAATGTATAGAGCTGGTAATCCGAAAAATCTATATGATGAAATATCTCATATTTAT
>CAVGEG010000033.1:0-30600 GCA_963628165.1 Paratractidigestivibacter sp.
GCCTTGTTCTGAGAAACGGTCGCGTTTCCGCGGATCAAGAGGAGACCGCCGGCGGTAATCGCGCCGCCTTCGGTAGCGGTGTTGCCGGTGATCGTCGCGGCGCCGACGAGGGTGACGTCTTTACCGGCGACAATCGCGCCGCCTTCGTTATTCGTAAGGGTCGATTCGCCGCTAACGACGACGGAGTCCTTTGCGCTAACGCCCGTCGCGGTATTGTCGGCGATCGTAGCGTCACCGCCGATCGCGACGGAACCGCCCGCGACGATCGCGCCGTTGTTGTCGGTCAAAGTCGCGGAGCCGCCAATCTGGACGGAGCCCGAAGCGTTGAGGCCGACCGCGGCGTTGTCCTTGACAGTCGCGTCGCCGTCAATCTGGACGGAACTGCCCGCGACGACGCCATTAGCGGTGTTGCCGCTCACGAGCGCGTAATCACCGACGACGATAGACCCGGCGGCCTTAAGAGCGACGCCGTCTTCAGCAGAGGTGTTGTCGACAAGTTCCAAAGAACCGACGGAAACGGACAAACCGAAGTAAGCGGCGCCGGTCAAACTCTTGGAGACGTTGTTCAGGAGCTTCAAAGCGCCGACGATCTCCGCTTCGGCGGAGACTTCGAGCGCGGCGACGTCGTCCGCTTCGTTTCCGTCAAAGATCGCGTCGCCGGCCACGTTGAGACGACCGTTGACGTAGACCGCGCCGTGAGACCCGGAGGCGACGTTTTGACGTGCGACGATATCGCCGTTGACTTGGACGGGCGTATCGGCGTAGAACGCGCCGCCGTCGGTTGCGGAGTTGCCTTCAAAGGTAACGGCGGTCGTTTCGCCTTCCTTCGCTTCAAAGACGATGGAGGATCCGTCCTTAGAGTAGATCGCGCCGCCTTGTTCCAGCGCGGTGTTGTCGGCAAAAGAGGAACCGACGATCTTGAGGGCGCCGGCGTTGTAGATAGCGCCGCCCGTCCCCGCGTTGGAGTTCTCGAAGGTCGAGCCGGTAATCGTCGCGCTGGAATCGGCGGCGATATTGATCGCGCCGCCGTTCCTCGCCGTAGCGCCGGAAACGCTCGAATTTTCAAGAGCGAGCTCCGCGCCGTTAGAGACGTTGATCGCGCCTCCGTCGTTCGTCGCCTTAACTTCGTCAAAGATCGTGTCGGCAACGGTCGCGGAACCTCCGTTCAAGTTGATCGCGCCGCCATTATAGGCTCTGGTTTCACCGAAGGTCACGTTCTCGACGGCGAGCTTTCCGTTCGCGTTATAAATGGATCCGAGATAAGCGTAACCAAACATGAAGCTCGTGTAGACGGTCATGTCGCCCAGGGCGCCGTTGAGGCCCGCAATAACGGCGTCCCCTTCGTTATAGATCAGGGCTCCCTCTTCGGCGAGGTTGTTCACGAACGAGGAATTGAGGACGGTTAAAAAGGCCTTCGGCGCGTTGTAAATCAGATTGCCCTTCGCCATGACGTTGTTGTCAAAGCAAACCGATTCGACGGTCAAAGCGCCGTAGTTCTCGAAGATCGACCCGTCTTCGATGGAGTGTGCGTCGACGAACTTGAAGTTCTGAACGATCGCGTCGCCCGTCTCGGTTACCAAGAAGAGGCAAGGATCGTCCGATTCGCTCGTGATCGTGAGATCGAGGATCGCGCCGTCGGGATCGATGCAGTTGAGAGTGAAGGTCTTGTCGAGGGTGAGGGGACCGTTTTCAAGGACGAAGGTGGCGCCGTCAAGGCCCGGATCGAAGACGACGGCGTTCGATTCGCGAGAGACGCGACGGACGAGCGCGCAACCGGCCTTATAGGTGTAGGTTTCGCCGTTCCAGATAATTTCAGAACCGGCGGGAATCTTGACGCTCGACTGATCTTGCGAACGATAGACGAACTTGCCGTTCTGGTAAACGACTTCATAGCCGTTGGCGAGAGTGACGCGCGCGCCCTCTTCAAGGACGTACTTCGAGCCGGTGGAATCGACGTAGGAGTCGGCGACAAAGACGAGGGTCTGGTCGCCGACGACGATTTCGTCGCCGTCGTTAGGCGTGTAGACGGAGGTTTCCGTCACGACGAAACGATCTTGCGCGTAGTTGTAAACGGCGGTTTCGCCATTGGCGAGGGTGACGACGTCGCCGTCGCGGACAATAGCGACGTCGTTCGTAGCGACGCGACGGAAGACGCCGTTGACGACGGAAACTTCCGTGCCGTCTTCAAGGGTGAAGACGCCCATTCTCTGGATATCGTCGCGAGTATAGCGATGCGCGACTTCCGTATGCACCCATTTGCCGTCCACCATTTCGTATTCGACGCCGCCAAAGGTCGCGGTCGTGCCGTTCGCGATCGTCGTTAATTTCCCTTCGGAATCGTAGTAGACGTTCTGGACGTAGGTCGCGTCGACGCTCGTGTCGAGATTCCAAGAGACCTGTTCGCCTCCCTCGAAGGTATAGGCGTTGGATTCTTCGTCGAGCCAATCGACGCCATTGAAGGTGTAGACGACGCCGTCCTTTTCGAAGGTCGTGCCCGCGGGAACGCTTTCCACGTTTCCTTCGGCGTCGACAAAGGCGTTCTCTTCGGCGCTCCACGTCGCGGTGAAGGTTTGTACGAAGTTGACCGTGAAGGACTCGCCGGGATAGACCTTGTAGTTCGAGGTAACGTCGACGTAGAACTTACCGTCGCGAACGACGTAAGAAATACCGTTAGCAACGAAAGTGTCGCCGTCCTGGAGCGCCACTTCGCTGTAGTAGTAACTACCGGCGTAAACCTCGACCGCTTCGCGCAGTGAGACCAAGCCGTCGTAAGGATCGACGACGTCTTGATCGGTCGTTACGATAATCGCGCCGTTGAGAGAGACGGGGGATTCGACGACGTCGAAGTAAGAGGAGGTCGTGAAGAAGTTGTTGTTTTCGCGCAATTCGTCGACTTTATTGTCCGAATCAAGCGCGTATCCGAAGAGATAGTATCCCTCTTCTTCCTGAGCATCCATGACGCCGACTTTAATGAAACCGTCGACGATTTCTTCGATCGAGCCCAAAGGAATGTTGTCAAGGATGAGGCAGCTTCCTTCGCCGTCATAAGGATAGGAAATCGTTTCGCCTGTCGCAAGATTTTCGCAAATCACAGTGGCGGCGGCGCCTGGGAAGGAACCCCTTTCGCCAAAGACGACCTTGATCTTCATGACGGCGAGGCCGTTTTCTTGAGTCGAGTTGGCGTAGATATCGGCCTTACGAGTATAGGCGTCGTACTTCCAGAGATAGACAGTCGTCTCGAAATCGTTGGTGATCTTCGCGCCTTCATTGATGAAGGAGAGGTTCAAATAGAGCTTTTCGTTGACGAGGAAAGGAGCGATAGAGCCCGTCTGGTCGTCGATCGCGCGGGAGATAACGATGGAGTTCTCCCAGTTGTTGACGACGTCGGAACCAGCGGAGGTGGGGATATAGCCGGTCAGTTCGGGTTTCGCGAGGAGTTCGTAAGCTCCCGCGTCGACGACGTCGCCGCCGAGACGTTCTTCGCCGGCGAGGTCGGTGGAGAACGTCGTGTAGTAACGGCTCATGTGGAGAACGCCGTAACACGACGCGCGCACCTTGCTCTCGCTGTAGTCGAGATTCGCAGCGGTGTAGGTGTTTCCAAGATCGACGGCGGGAGAATCGGCGTTGAGACGGAGATTCCAGTTCTTCCAGAGTTCGGAAGACCAGTCGGCCATATCGTAAGCGCGATAAGCGACAAACTTAGGATCATAGGTCGTGACGGAGGAATCGGCCGTCGTTCCGTTGGAAGTACCGATGACGCTCTTTCCGTCGTAGTTGATCGTGTCGGTTCCGCCGCGCTGCGCGATGAGGTTGGAGTTGCGCGATTCGTCGCCGATCAAAGAGCTCGACGCGTTGGTCGTATTTCCGCTTTCGGTGTATACGTCGGCGCCATATTTCGCGATATTACCCGCGACAAGCGAGTTATACATCGAGATCTTGCCGCCGTTCTCGATACCGCCGCCCGAGTAATCCGCGGTATTCCCCGCGACGGTGACGTTGACCATCGTGACGACGCCGCCGTCTTCGTTGTAGAGACCGCCGCCGACGCCATTTTCCGCGGTGACGACGTTGCCGATGATCGACGTGTTGATCAGGTAGAGCCAACCGTCGTGCTGATCTTCATTGCTTCCTTCGCCGCCTTGGTTGTAGATACCGCCGCCCGCTTGGTTCGCGCTGTTGCCCGCGATGATCGAGTTGCCGATTGTCAACCAGCCGTAGTGGTTGTAGATACCGCCGCCGTTATTCGTTTGGCCGACCTGATCGTACGTCGGCTTGACGACGTTCTGAGCTTCGGCGGCGCCCTGTTGAATCATCTTCTTCTCAGTCGCGGAGATATAACGTTCTTCGCCGACGAAGTTGGCAAGGGTCGTGGCCGACGCGGTCACATAGTACTGACCGACGCTACCATAATCGGAGTACCCGGCGCCGCCAACGGTCGGGTCGCCGTATCCCGTGCCTTCAACGCTGATGAAGTAAGAATCGCCGACGGTGAGGCCGTCGAACTGGAAGTGCGCGAAGAGGGAGTCGGTCGGATTGCAGGTATAAAGGAGGTTTCCGTCGACGTCGTAAAGCTTAACGAGGAGGTCAATGTCGGTGTAACCGAGGCTCGCCGCATATCCCTGAGCGTTCGCGCGCGAGAAGTCTGCGCCCGCGCCGACGACGTCGATGACGTAAGTCGAATCCGTTGCGACAAAGGAGAAGAAATCGACGTCCTTCGAGGAAGTAATGATACCGTCGGCGATCAAGTTGCCCGCGTGGAGGTAAGAGCTCGTCAAGGGCGAGGCTTCCTTGATATTGTCGCCATAGTCGTCTTCTTTGTACTCCAAGCGACCGGCGATAACGGCAAGGTCGTCCTGGACATTGGTCGCGCCGACATATTCGCCCTTACTCCATTGAGTCAGAGCAGCGGTATAACCAGTCCCCATGATCGGGGCCCAAAGGCTGGAACCGCCGTAATATTCCTGATCGTTGTAGCCGTCGTGATAGAGGCCCATGGTGTGACCGACTTCGTGGCTAATCGCTTCGGCGATACTCTTCGCGTTACGATTGCCGACAGAGTTCGGGAAGACGTAACAGTCTTGTTTCTCCGTGCCAAAGGAGCCGACGTAAGCGACGCCGCCGCGTCCGTTTCCGGTACCGCCGACGACGACGCGGATCGCGTTCGTCGCGGCGTCAAAGACCGCCTGATCCGTGGTGACGACGACGTTGTAAGGCGCGTAGTCTTCCTTAACGTGGAGATAAATCTGGCTAATCAACTCGAGTTCTTCAGAGGAGAAGGTCGTCGGATCGCCGTCGACGTCATACGCCGGGTGCAATTCGCCGCTCCAACCGGTATCTCCTTCGTCGAGACCGCCAAAGTAGAGGTAGATCACGTTTTCAGTGTTCGCGGCGCCGCCGGTGATCGTGAAGCCGTACATTTCGACTGTCGTGTTGTCGACGTAGACGGCGCGAAACTTCTCGTTCGCGTCGATTGTAATGCCGGGCTTGGAGTTGTCGACGTCCCACGCGTTCATCGCGTCAAGAACGAAGCGTTTCGTCGAATAAACCTGATCGACGAGCGAGCGAGAATAGGTAAAGCGAAGCGTCTCGTACAGATCAAGAGTCGATCCGGAAAGAGAGCTATTGAAGGTCAACGTGTTTCCAAGATACGTGGAACCGTCTTCCAAACGTCGTCCGCTATAGACGAAAGCTTCTTGCCAGTTGAGAATGTTGTCGACGCCGGTGGAGTAGGAGAGATCAGAAACGTCCATACGAGCGTCGTCGAGATAGAAGTTCTCGTAGCTTTCGTGGAGGTTCAGGGTATACTTACCCAAGCTGGCGTAATCGGAGTATCCCGTAGTGGCAGGGTTGCCTTCGCCAACGCCAGAAACGCGGATGTAGTAAGTCTTACCCGCTTCGAGTTCAGGGGTCACGAAGTGCGAGAAGGTGGTGTAGACGGAATCGTCGACCGCCTGATAACCTTCTTTGAGATTTCCTTCGTCGTCGTAGACTTTGCGACCAAACTGATCGACGACGTAGAAATAGTAATCGGAATCGCGCAAGACGATCGATTCGCCAAAGGAGAGCTTGAGAATGTCGCCGTTCTTGTCCAGAAGAACGATTTCGCCATTTTCGTCGAGAAGTTCAACCTTCAGATTGAGGTTAGTATAGTCGTAGCTCTTGGCGTAATACTTACCGCCAAAGACGGCGTTTTCCGTATCGGAATGGCGGCGAGTGTTCCAGTTGAAATCGGAATCGATGAAGCGATGATCGGCGCCGTCGCCCGAGACGTCGACGACGTAGGTTCCGCCGTAAGAGGTGAAGGAGTAGACGTCGTAATCTTCGCGCGTTTCGATATATCCGACGACGTTGTATGTGCCCGCGAGGGGATTGTAGTCGTTCATATCGACGGAGACGTAATAGTCTTTCAAGTTGACGGCGTCTTCAATCGTGTCGCCCGCGGCGTCTTCACGCAAACCAAGGTTGGCGGTCAAGATTGCGATATCGTCCTCGAGATTCGTCGCGCCGATATATTCGCCCTTGCTCCACTGCGTGATTTGAGCGCTGTAGCCCGCGCCCATGATCGGAGCCCAGGTCGAGTTTCCGCTATATTCGCCGTAGTAGTATTCGTTGTGTTCGTATCCGTCGTGTCCCAGACCAAGAGAGTGACCGATTTCGTGCGCGGCGGCCTCGGCGATATTCTTCGAAGAGAGGCCGAGGGAGAAGGGATAGACGTAGTTGTCAGCCTTCTGCGTGCCAAAGGAACCGACGTGCGAAAGACCGCCTGCAGACTGATGATAACCGCCGATAACGCAGCGGATACCGCGCGTCGCCTGCGCCCAAACGGAGGCGCTCGTCGTTACGTTGACGTTGAAAGGCGCGTAGTCTTCGGAAACGCGACGCCAGACTTCTTCAATCGCTTTGAGTTCGACGGGGCCGAATCCGGAGGTATCGTCCAGGGTGAATTCGGGGTGCTCCAAACCATCCCAACCGGCTTCGTCCGTTCCGCCAAAGTAGAGGTAGATGACGTTGTCCGTATTGCCGGGCATACTTTCTAACGAAAAAATATCATTTTCGTTGACTTCAGCGTCGGAAAGTTTGTCCGTATACTGCTGGATCCAAGAGAAGCCGAGAATCTTCGAGGTGTACGTAACGGTCTGTTGATTCGCGCTTCCGTAGTAAGCGAACCCTTCGGGGAAATTGATCGCGCCCTGAACGTTCCCGTTGGTATCCAGATAGGTGTAAGGAGCGTGAACGAGCGTAAGATTGTCGCCGAGAAGATAGGCGCTATAAGAGTTGTAGTTTTCGGAATCATAAGTCGAACCGTGTTCGACATAGTGGGTCATCGTCTTTCCGTTATTCTCTTTGTTGTCGTAACGGGAATCGGTGACCTGCTGTTGATAGGTGTTTTTGGTCGGATTGGAGCAGATAAGACCAACGGTCGTCGCAGCGCCAGTCGAGGAGCTTCCGTAGGTTTTAATCGAGTCCGGATTATAGACGTAGCCCCAGACGGAGACGTATTCGCGAGAAACGTTTCCGTAGTTGTCGGAAGTCTGAACTTCCATCGTAACGGCGCAACCGTTGCGGAGGGCGCTGAGCATTTCCTGGAGCATCGAATCGCTCGCGGCGGTATAACCGCCGACGCGTCCGAAATCTATATCCATGAAGAATCCGCCTCCTTCGATCTGGTTGGTGATCGAAGAGTAGTTCTTCCCGAAACAGTCTTCGTCGTTTCCAGCGAAGAAGTAGTCAAGGACGCTCGCGGCGGTGATTCCATAGTCGCGCGCGACGCCGTTTCCAGTAGCGATGAAACCGTTACGAAGATATTCGGCGACGGCGTCTTCAACGCTGTCATAGTAGACGTCCGTGCCGTCTTCCAACTTCATATGCGTGGAGAAACCGGCCTGTTGAGCCCAACCGGTGTAAGCGAGCATGTTGGCAACGGTGCCGACCCAACCGGCGGCGCCTTTAGATTCGGCGTCGTAGATCATATTTCCGCTGTTCGTTCCGCTAGCCCAGTACGTGCTCGGCGTGTATCCGAAGTAGTCGTATTGAGTGCGAAGAATCGCGTGAACGGAGTTGCGAACAGCGTTGTAGTCGTCGCTACCGTCCGACGGGTTGTTCAGAGTGCGGTAAGGGCTGACGGCGGTAGCGTTGGAAATACCGGCGGCGGCGAGATCTTCGTCGGTCGCGGCGGAATCGACGAGATAAGTCGTCGACGTTTCTCCCGAGACGGGATCGGACTTTGCGATTTGATTGACGACAACGAAGGCGCGTCCCAGAGTGACGTTGGCGTCGTCGCATTTAATGACGGCCTCCTCGACGGCGTCGCTTGTCGCGTAGTTGTAAACGACCGCACCGTCAAGCGTTACGTCGCCGTTAAGAACGGTGAACGCGTTCGTGCCGACCGCTTCGATCGTCAACGCGTCGGTTCCTTTGCCGACGATCGTCAATTTTCCGTAATTCTCGGAATCGATATTGACCGTAACGGCTTTAGACTGGAGGTCGAGAACGTAATTATTGGAATCGGTACGCAAAACGATCAAATCGTCTTGGGGCGTCTTTGCGGCCTCATTGACGGCGTTTTGGAGATTTTGAGCCGTCAGATCAGGAATCTCGATGATGTTGACGTCGGCGGGATTTTCAGGGAGTTCCGCGGCGGTGTACGAAGCGCGAATGTCGTCGTAATCGGCGGGCGCCATCGGACTGACAGAGAGAAGCTGTCGTTCCTCTAAAGCTTCCATACTGAGTTTCTTGGAGGCCAAACTTGAGCGCTCCTTCTTGGCACGTCGGGTCCCCTCGTTCTTTCGCCCGCGCAAGGAATTGCTATCTCGATTGACGCCGTTGTTTTGCGAATCGTCATGATTTCGTTTGAATAAACTCATCTCATTCTCCTGAACGAAATTTTGCCCTCCACGCGTTATAAACCTCTTCTCCAGAGAACGCGCGACGGTATGGAAAATTAATATCTCGCGCTGAAACTTGTCGACCCGGCGGAATAAGAGAGCGACTCTCACTCCTAAACCCAGGTTCCAAGCTTCAATTTCCGACGCGTCCGTATCCGAAGCCGCGAAGCCCTTCGTCCGTCGACGTTGCGTCGACGCGGCGAAGAACGAAACAGCCGTCTCGCCCTTCGCCGTTCAGAAAAGCCCCCGACTTCGGTATCAAGGGGGGATCCGACCAGGCTCGGACAGACGCACATACGGAAAAACGCGATACTATTGCTCACTCTTGAAGTCCTACTTCTCGAAACGTCCTTCCAGAGACGTCGAGTCGTCTTTTTCTATCTTCCCAAGAAATGAACAAACAATCCGGATTCTATTTTAGTTTAACAGAGGGCCCTAGAAATAGCAACATGAAAGGTAATTTTTTAGAAAAAATTACCTTTTCATGATTCACATTTGCAGATTATTCTTACTTATTTCTTTGGTAAACTTCCTAATTTATCTATTACTTGTTTTATTACGATAATCAACATAAAACAAACCAGCGAGATAAAACAAAACAAGAAGTTTACATCAATCAATCAGTTTAATTCACATAAAGAAGACAGGCAAAACAATAAGCTGTTAAGTTATTGTCCTGAAGAATCGTTTCGGTAATATATTACGAAAAAAGCCGATCTACTTTCTTATAGGTCGGCTCTCGAAAATCGCTTTCGTTGCAAATCACTTCTTCTGCAACTTCAAGAGGGAAGAGGCGATATCTGTTTCCGTCTCCTCTACGTCATAGTTCGTCACCAGCTGATACTCGATACTAAACCATCCGTTATCGACAGTCAACTTTCTCGGAACAAGCGCGCCGCGACGTTCGTAGGAAGCGATTGTCTCAACGGGGGTTGGCGCGACGACATATTCGTCGTTAATCGTCTGCTCAAGGCGTTTAATGAAGATTCTTCGGAAGGTGTAAAAACGCGCGGAAATCGCGTCCCCGTCTTGATATCCGGTCGGTAGAACTTCAAGCTCGTCGCGAACGAAAACGAAAGAATCGCCGCGACGCTCCAAACGATAAACCATGCGAATTTCAATCGGGCCCCATTCCTTTCTGTCGACAGTGCAGGAGGAGAGGCGCAGGAAGGACGAGATTTTATCGTTGTCAAAATGCGTCGCAAAGGGTTGCACTTCGTCAAAGCGGACGAAGACGTCCTTGATATTGTCTTCCGGATCAAGGGGTCTCGCTTCTTTCGGCTCATAAGGCTCCAGAATCTTCTTAATGTCCCACGGATCGACGCCGGGGAAACGGAAAAGAACGTTGTCGAGGGTGTCGTAACCGGGCCCGAAGACGACGCCGGAAAGCGCGATCCCCGCCGCGTTATTCGGAGCGGTCTGATGGAATCGAATCACGAGATCGGAATCGGAGTTAGAGGATCGTTTCTTTTCGGCGTTGAGCGCGATATTCTTGAGAGGTTCAAGTCGCGTCAACGAAGAGCGGGACGAGACCGAAGTAATCGGGTTGTTGCGCAGATTCGGCGCAAGGGCCGCCAAACCGCCGCCGTTACGAAACGAACGAATGCGACTACCGTCAAGAAGTTGCTGCGTCTTACTCTCGCTCGTTTCGGCGACGAGATAGTTTCCGTTTTGATTTCCAGCAAGATTGCGTCTCATCTCGTTTAACGACTCTTCAAGGGCCGGTTCCGGGACGGAAAATTGCAGATTTCGACCAAGAACGCACGAGATATACAACCGATCCTCGGAGGTGCTGGAGACCAATTTGCGAATCATCGAGACGGGGGAATCAATCTCCATCTTTTCGACGCGTCGATTCATTTCCAAGATCTGAGAGTTCGCTTGATCGTCGAGTTCGGCGCAGACTCGCGCTTTGACCTTCTCCGCGCTGTCGCGTTCCGACGCGGGAAGTTCCTGATAGACTTTATTGTTGATGATCTTGCCGCCAAGGAGCGTCACACGATTGGTACCGATGCCGCGCACGGTCGCTTTTACGTTCGCGTTCGCAACGGCGGCGCTCGTCGTAATAAGGCCGGTGGCGTTTAAAAAGATCGGTTTGCTCGCGGCGACCGCGCCCGCGTTGTCCGTATGAATAAAGACGCCGCGATTCTCGCCAATGGTGCGCGTCGACACGTTGCCGTTAAGCGTAATTCTCATTTCGGCGCGCGCATTATTCGGGATCATTTCGATCGCCGTATGACCGCGCAAAACGCCGTTTCCTTTCGCCAACGTGCCGCGAATGTTCTCGTTGACGTTGAAATCTTCCGACACTTCGCGATACGTAAAAGTGGAGAGGAAACGTTCGCTCGCTTCCAGATAGAAGTTCTTTCCCGACAAGATATTCTGAAGGTAATTCGCCAAGCGAATAACGGCCGGAGACTCGGACTGGTAATAACGCATTTCACCGATAGCGCTGACGATACCGTCGAGGGAGTTATCCCCTTCCCCGGCGAAATAAAGTCGGACGCAGCGTTCCAGCTCGTCGCAGTAATAATTGAAGCATTCCTGTTTTTCACGTTCCAACTCTTCGTCGGTCTCTTCCGGCTCGGGAGCGTCCTCAGGAACGGGAATCGACGGATCTACGGGCAACGGTTCGATAGACTGAGGATTTCTTTTCCCCTTTTTGGCGGGGCCTTCAGCGGCGGCGGAGGCGGCGGAAATTGTCGCCAAGTAGTAACTCATCGAGACGACTAGACTGCGTTCGCGCTCGACGTTTTCGAGTGAAGAATTCACGTAATTCGAAAACGCTTCGGCGGCGGAAGCCAAACGCGTTTGAAAGAGAGTCGGCGACTCTTCCGCCAACTTAACGAGATTATCGATATGGAGCTCGGCAACGAAGGCGCGTTCGTTTTTCGTACCAGATTTCGCGACATAGTCGCTGTAATCGCGCAGTTTCTGAACGATCTGTTCGCGAATCGCGCCGGTCTGCGAGCCAAATTGAGGCGAATACTCTTTTTTAGCGGCGTTGATATATCGCGAAACGGTCGCGACCACTTCTTTATTAGCGGCGTTGGAACGCGAAACGGAGGCTACTAAGGGGGAATCGGACGACGCGCGCAACGTCACGACGCCGGCGTACGCGGAGGAATCAGGGGCGCCGCCGGTTCTCAAAGCGTCGTCTCCACGCGAAACGGCGGGTAAAAGTCCCCCTAACGCTAATACACAAGTAAAAGCGGCAGTCGTCAGATTTTTCTTCATGGCAAATTCTCGAGAATAACGCGAAACGCGCAAAACCAAATTCCAAGAACGCGCGTCCGCGACGGTTTCACGTTAAACCGCGCAAGATACGCCTCGTTCCTCATTTCTTTAGAATACGCAGCAACACTCCGCGTACCACTTTTTTTATTAAAAATCGGATAAAAAACCTCAGGACGTCCTTCTTTTTTGCGCCCAATTCCCAATATTGTCTCTCAGGCGATTCCACTTGTTCGGATTAGGAAAGATACAAGATTTTCTTAACAAAAAACTTTTTACTAAGAATCTCAAAAAATATTGAAAAATCACTGTTTCGATATTTCTCAAAAAGCGTCGGTTCGTTATTATGCGCATAACTTGACGGCAACGATTTCTGGACGAAACGGCTTAGCGCGTGGAAATCGTCCTACTCAAGTTGTAGTACGTTCACAAGACAAGCTCAGGAGTCTTCGCATGGGAACGCAAATTCATCGTTTATCATTGGTCGATCCAACGGCCAAGCTTGGACAGGACGTCCAAATTGGTCCATTCTGCGTCGTAGAGGAGGGCGCGTCTATTGGGGACGGTACGATTCTCGAAGCGCGCGTCACGATTAAAAAAGGCACAGTCGTCGGTAAAAATAATCATATATTCGAAGGCGCGACGCTCGGCGGGCTTCCCCAGTGCGTCGGTCTCGCTGAAGAAGAATGCGGCGGCACGATCGTCGGCGACGGTAATATTATCCGCGAAAACGTCACGATTCACCGCTCGATGCGTTCGCAAGACAGCACTATCGTCGGCGACGACTGCATGCTTATGGCGAACGTCCACATCGCGCACGACTGTCGCGTCGCCGACGAAGTTATCATGGCGAACAACGCGATGCTCGCTGGGCACGTCTCCGTCGGTCGCCGCGCGTTTGTGTCGGGAGCGGCTGGCGCGCACCAGTACGTTCGCATAGGCGCGTTCGCGATGGTCGGGGGTCAAGCGCATCTCGTGCGCGACGTTCCTCCGTTCGTCACCGTCGACGGCCTCTCTAGCCAAGTCGTCGGTCTCAACCTCGTCGGACTTCGTCGCGCGGGCTTCACCTCCGCGGATATTAAGACGCTCAAGGAAGTTTATCGCATTCTTTACAACAAGACGGGCCTGAACTGGCGCGAAATCGTTGAGAAGATTGAAAAAGAATATACGGAAGGGGTCGGTCTTGAGATGGCGCGTTTCATCTCGGCGACCACTCGCGGAATCACGATGGAGCGTTCCTCGCTCCCTACGGTAGCCGCGGCGCGTCAGGCCGCGGCGGCGAAGGCGTCTACGGAGACGGAAGTCAAAGCGGACGCTAAAGCCGACGACGTCGAACTCATCCAGCTCCGCGTCGTCGACGAAAACGGCGCGTCCTTAATTCCGCCCCCCTCTAAGCGACGCGTCTGCTGACGTCCGCGCCTTTATACGCTATACTGTCTTTCAAAAAAAACGCCCCGACGCATGACGACGTCGTCGAGGCGTTTTTTTGACTGAAAAAAACCGTGAAAAGGAGATCGTTCCATGTCGTTACGACGTGAAGAAGAAGAGAATCCCTACGTTCCCCCCCTCTCGGAAGATTACCTCAAAAGCGCATGGCAATATCGCGACAACTTCGATACGGAAGAGGAATTTCAAGAAGCGCTCCGCCAATGGCCCAAATGCCCGCGTTGCGGAAGACGACGCATCACACGGTGCCCCATATGCAAAACCTCGAGCGATCTTTTCCCTCTCGCAGCTCAGGAATATTTCGATCCTAATCTGGCGACCAAACCCGAAGAGCCCGCGCGCGCGACCTGCTCTTGCTCAGGAAATTGTTCGCATTCCTGCCATTCAGAGAATTACGACGACGCCGAACTCGAAGAAACGCCCGACGTTCTCGCCGCGCGCCGCCAAACGCGACTTCGCGCCTGGGCGGAACTCGCCGTCGGCGCGGCGCGTTCCGAAAACAGCCACCCCGCGCTTCTTTGCAACATCTGTTCAGAAGCGTTCACCCCCGTCTTTCCGCGTTTTTGCGAATGGTGCGACTACGATTTCGGCGCCGGGGAAGAGTACGAAATCGACGGTTCGGTCTCCAGCGAGGTCGACGAATTTATAGCGCGAAAAAACGCGGAAGAACAGACGTGTTACGAACCGAACCCCGAACGTCTTCTCTGGACGGTCGCGGCGCTACTAGGCGGCTTCGCGCTCTTTATAATCTACTGGTTCGTCATTCTCCAATAACCCTAGCGTCTCTCCAGTCGCGCAACAAGTAGTTCAAGGTTCAACGCCGTGCAACGAGTATTTTTTCCTCACGACGTCGGCTCCGCGCCCGACGCGCCCTTCCTCGAAGCAGTCGCCGCGGAACTCGTCCGCATCGCCGCCACCCGCTCCGTCGACGGCGTTCTCGACATGTCGCGCATGACCTGCGTTCTTCCTGGTCGTCGCGCGATCCGTACCCTGGAGGCATTCGTCACGCGACGCGTTTCGGAAGGAATTAAAACCGGCGAATTCACTTCCATTTGGACCCCGCCCCTCTACCTTACCGTCGGAGAAACCCCTGAAAAACTCTACGAGCTCACGCGACCGATCGCCAATACTCTGACGTGCGTTTATAGCGAACGACGCGCTCTCACGCGCTTCTTGCAAGATCCGGAGTTTTTCGAAGACGCCGCCGCGCTCTTCTCATGCCGAAAGGGGGAAGATCAAAAAACGACGCTTCAACGCCTCGTCGCCAACCCTCAAACGACGCTCAATCTCGCGCAGACGTTCGTAACGCTCACGCATAAGCTCGCCAACGAACGCCTTACGCATCGGGACGTCGCGCGCGCGTGTCAACGAAAAGGTTTGCCGACCGAGGAAAGACGCTGGATTTCTCTCGAAGCTCTCGATCGTTTATATCGCGAGGAGCTCGAACGAACGGGCTACGTCGATCGCGACGCGGCGCGTGAAAACGCCTTGAGACACAACGCCGTCGGATTAGCGGTTCCGAACGACCCCGCTAATCGAGAATATTACGTCGTCGGCGCAACCGACCTTGGCAAACAGCAAAAAGACGTCTTCGCCGCGCTTGGAGACGCCGTCCATTTCTGGGTTTACGCCCCGACGCCGCGCGGAAAACTTTCCCCTTTCGACGTCGCGTTTCGCGATCATCCCGAAGAATTCTTCGACGAATACGGCGTTCTGCGACCTGATCGCTGGGATCCCCAACGCTCCGGCGACGCCCCGCCCTTTTCGTTGCCAATTCCGGAAGAAAATATTTTTCAAGTCGAATCGCCAATCGAAGAGGGAGAAGCGATAGCGCTCCTTATTCGCGAACTCTCCGTAAACCCCGACTCGACTTCAGAGAAGGATTTCTACGCGCCAATCCCTTCCGAAACGCTCACGATTGGCGCCCCTGATTCGGAATCCGTCCCCTTCATCGCCGACGAAGCCGCAAAGCTCGGGTACGCGACGATTCGCGGCGAAGGGGAATCGGCTCCGCACAACCGCGTTTATCGAACGCTGGTTCTTCTCGCGCAGTATCTTGAAACGCGTTCCTACGACGTGTTCGGAGAACTCCTGCGCCGTCCCGACGTCGAGCGGTGGATCAATAGCGTCTGGAACCAGTATCCGCTCCCGAAAACAGAGGAAGAGGAAGAATGCGAAGTGGAAGAAGCGCGTCAAGAGGCGCAAGAATCCGAGGCGGAAGACGAATACCTCTCCGAAGAAGCGTCGACGTCCGACGAACCGCGCGTCAACTCCGCCAGTTTTTGCGCCGCCGCTCTCGTCGAGTTTAATCAATATCGCGCGCAAACCCTCCCGTCGGTCGTCGATCCAAATCGATGGTTTCGATACGTCGACGAAGACAATAGCAAGAGAAACCGCTTCTATTCCAAACTGCGTCGCGCCGCGTATATTCTCGATTCCGCGCTCAGCGAGTTTTACGAAGTCGAGGGGCCGCGCGTCACGGTTGATCCGACGAAACGGTCAGGGATCGACCTCATGAACGCCGAACTTCAAGAAGGAAAGATTCACGAAGGCGAATACTTTGCCCTCGTTTCCGAAGCCGAGCCCGTCCGCCTTGCGGCGAATCTCAAAAAAACGACCCTAAAAAACTGGACGCAACCCCTCGCTAAACTCGTCGCGAAAATCTACGCTCCCGAGCCCGTCTCGCGCGCCGCCAATTTCCAAATCCAAGGTTTTCTCAACGCCTTCTCACGTGAATTGAACGCGCTGTACGAAGTTCCCGAATTCGGCGAGGACGACGACGTCACCGGCGCGCTCGCGCTACGTCTCATCCTCAACGAACTCGGAAAATCAACCGTTCCGTCGACCCCTCAATCGGACGTCGTCGAACTCCAAGGTTGGCTTGATCTACTTTTCGACGACGCGCCGTACCTCATCCTCTCGGGCTTCACCGAACGGATTGTGCCGTCGAGCGTGTCGAGCGATCTTTTTTTACCTAACAGCATGTGCGAAACGCTCGGTCTTTCCGACGCGACGCGTGTCTACGCGCGAGACGCGTACCTTGCGTATACCCTTGCGGCTTCGCGCGACGCCCTCTTCGTCGTTTTTAGCGATCGCTCTCTTGAGCAGGATCCGAAACTTCCGAGTCGTTTCCTCTTTGCGACGGAGTCCGACGCGATACCAGGGCGCGTCGTCAAGTATTTCGGAGACGAGGGGCATGGTAATTTTGAACGCCTCCGACGGCGTCATGCGGGACGCGTTTTTCCTCGTTCCGGAGCGTCTGTCGTCTCGCCGACGACGCGCAAAGGGTTCCGCGCGCCGATTTTACACATCAATTTTGACTCGATTCTCGCTTCGCAAGAGGGCTCGCGGCGGCTCTCTCTCAACGTGACGGATTTTCAAAAATTCCTCGCAAGTCCGTACGTCTTCTTCCTCGATCGAATCCTCGGTCTTCAAAGTCCGGAAGCCGCGTCGAACGAACTGAACGCGGCAAATTTCGGCAATCTTGCACACGACGTCTTACGCGCGTTCGGAAAAGACGAAACTATTCGCTCCAGCGTCAACGAATCGGCGATCTACGCGTGGACGTCGCGAAAACTCGACGAACTCGTCGCGGAGCGTTTTCACGAATTCTCCTCGCCTTTTGTTCGGGTTCAGGTTGAAGAGTTGCGCCGCCGACTTCGCGCTTTTGCGTCGTGGCAGGCGAGTTGGCGCAAGAGCGGACGCGTCGTCAAGTACGTCGAGGAATCCGCGCGAATCGTTACGGCGGATCTCGGAGTCAAGGGCTCGACCCTGCCGGGCCTCAATCTCGTCGAAATTCAAGGACGCATCGACAGGATCGACTACGATCCGCGGCGCAATTGCTGGTACGTCTTCGACTACAAAACCTTTGACAATACGGACGAAGGAAAACGGGAGAAAAAAGACAAGAAGAAGGGAGAGGAAATTGACTTCTTCGAGGAATCGCTACTTAACTCGCGCCGTGGCAACACCGTCGATCAAAAGCACCTTCAACCTCTTCGTTTCGGGGCGAAAAACCCGACGCGGCTTTTCATCGAAAAGTATGGGCTCCTTGATTTTGAGGAATTGCATCACCAAACGTGGGTGAATTTACAGCTCCCTCTCTATCGCCATTTTCTCCGCAAAATATCCCCTTCGTCGGAAACGGAAGAGGTAAAACTCGGCTATATCGTCTTAAACAAGTCGGCGAAAACGAAGGCGTACTTAGCGCCGTGGAGCTCCAACGATTTGCGTTTCGCAGACGTCGTATGCCGCTGGGTCGTCGACTCGATCCTTGAACTTTGTCAGAAAGGCGAAATCAACCCTCGCGCGTTCCTCGTCGAAGGGATGCGCGAATGCGGAAGATTATTAGAGGCCAATCGTCTTGTTTCCGACGACTTCTCGCCGATCACGCTCAGCTATCTGGAAGAGCTTTAAAAAGGTTTGAAAAGGATTATTCGCGCTCTTGCAAAAGGAAAGCGCGTCGTTTACAATCCCTTTAAAACGTCTTTTCCGTGAAGTTTCCAACACGGTGGAGACACAACGTTTTCGATCCTAACAAGGTCTTCTCGAGATTCCTATTTCGAGGACTCGTTGAACTTTATTTGAACAAGGAAATTTTCATGTTATCAGGCGTTCTTGGCGGCGTTCTTTTCCACTGGCTCGGCGGTCTCGCCTCCGGTTCTTTTTATGTTCCTTACAAAGCGGTCAAAAAGTGGTCGTGGGAAGTCTATTGGCTCGCGGGGGGCTTCTTCTCGTGGATCATCGCGCCATGGATCATGGCGAGTTTGCTCACCGTAGATCTTATTCCCGTGCTTCGCGAAGGTCTCGCGACGAATCCTAAAGCCTGCGGCCTCGGTTACCTCTTCGGTATGCTTTGGGGAGTCGGCGGTCTGACCTTTGGTTTGACCCTTCGTTACTTGGGGATGTCCCTCGGTATGGCGGTCGCGCTCGGTATCTGTACCGTCATGGGGACGCTCATCCCTGACATTTACGCGCGAACGATTATTTCTAATATCCAAACGCAACCTCCTTATTGCGTCATTCTTTTAGGGCTTGGCGTCTGCCTTTTGGGCGTTATCATCGCTGGTTTCGCGGGAATGTCGAAAGAACGCGAAATGCCCGCGGAAGAGAAGAAGGCCGCGGTCAAAGAGTTCAACTTCACCAAGGGTATTCTTATCGCGCTCGTCTCCGGCTTCTTTAGCGCTTGCATGGCGTTCGGCATCCAGGCGATGGAACCTATCGCAGAAATCACCGCCGCGCACGGAACTGGCGCTCTCTGGGTCGGCCTCCCCAAGCTGTGCGTAATCCTCCTTGGCGGTTTCACGACCAACTTCATCTGGTGCTTGTTTCTCATGCTCAAGAACAAAACCCTCTATCAGTTCGGCACGACGACAATCCAAGATCCCGATCAGCCTGGTCAGACCGTCAAAGTCAACTACCTGAGCAATCTCTTCTTCTCCGCCCTCGCCGGTACGACCTGGTACTTCCAGTTCTTCTTCTATTCGATGGGCGAAACGCGCATGGGCGACTATAAGTTCTCCAGTTGGACTCTCCACATGGCGTCGATCATCATCTTCAGCTCGCTGTGGGGGTTGATCCTTCATGAATGGAAGGGCTCCAGTCGCTTCACGAAAGCGCTTCTTGGAATCGCGATCGGCGCCCTCCTCTACTCAACGATCGTCGTTGGTTACGGCAATCTCATGAAAGAAATCAGCGCCGAACCCGCCGCGGCGATCGCCGTCGAAGCGATTGAGGGTGAAGCGGCAATCGAAGCGGTCGACGAAATTAACGCGGCGATCAACAACATCGTCGAAGAAGGCGCCGCCATTGAACAGGAAGTCGAAGAGGCTCTCGAAGAGGCTCTCGAACCGATCAACTAAGAAAAGAACCCTTTACAAAATCCGCGTTAAGGTATAAACTACCGCGCGCCGTCGTCCATTTCGACGACGGCGTTTTTTTTAGAAACCAATCGCGCTAAAAGAGCGTCTAAGTTCCGGGGACGGTTTCCCCGTCCTCGTCGTTAAACCAATGAGGAACAACGCTATGCATAAAACAAGAATCATGATGATAGCGACGTGCTTCATCGCGCTTGGAGTTTTTTCGCTCCTGACGCCTCGTCGCGCCGAGGCCTTTAACTTCTTCTTCTCCAAGGGCCCCTTTGCGATCAGCTTTGGCTCCGGAGAACCCGCCGCGCCCGCCCCCATTCCAGTCGAGCCCCCCGCGTTTTATCACCCTTCCGCGAGTCTCTACGTCAATCTTGATATTCCCGACGAAGACGCCGAAACAGAATACGTCGTCCCCGAAACCGAGATTGTCGAGTCGGAAACAACGTACGTCGTTCCCGAAACTACTTACGTCGAACCTGCCGTCGTCGCAACGCCGAGCGTCATCGTCGTCGAGAGACCGCGCGCCGTCGTCTATGGCCCCGCATATCGAACGGCCCCCTACCTGGCCGCCGTTCCCCCCGCGATTCACGTCGCCCCCAAGCCTGCTCCCAGACCGACGCCCGCGCCGGTCGTCGCGCCAACGCGTCGGAGCGCCAACGCGTATCCCGGTCCCTATCCGGTGCGTCCCAACCCCTTCCAACCGAGTCCTTACTTTGGCCCCGGTCCTCACGTTCCCGGACCTAATCATTTTGGCGGCATGACGCCTCTTGGCCCCGGTCCTCGTCCCGCTTACGGTCCCCACTGAAAAAATCTTGTGAAAAAATTTTATTTTTCAGGTTAGTTATCTAATTTTTATCGTACTGATAATAAAGCTGGGGTCGAACGGCGCGTAGCCTCCCAGTCCAACAACGCGCGCCGTTCGTTCTCTGGCACAGTTTTTAAATCTTGCCGCCATTTGTTAGCGTAGACGACTTGAGAGGAGACAAGAAACATGAGAAGAACTATTCTTTCTCTAGCGACGGCGTCGTTCGTTTTGTCTTTCCTAGCGTTTTGGGGAACGCAAGACGCCCAAGCTTTTTACCCGTCAAGGTATCGAGAATACAGTTCGCTGAATCTTCCCACACGACAGATCGGCGCGCCGACTCCCGCGCTTCCGCGCGTCTACCAAACAGGACGCGCGCTTCCGCCAAGCTACTATCGAGGCGGATACGCGCCATATCGCGGCGGGTACAACGCGCGAAATTACGGCGTCCCAATGAATTACGGCTATCGTGGATATTACCGCGCGACGCCTTATCGTTAATAGCTATCCCACATTCTTAACGCGTTTAAACGTTTCTTTGAAGGAGTCGCCATGAAACGCACGTCGAAACGTCTAGCGATTGTCGCGTCCTTATTTGTCGCGTCGTCATTTGCGTTTGCACAGCATGCTTCAGCGAACGGTTTTTCCTTTTCCCTGAATTCCGGCGGAACCTACGTCGGCGTCGATCTTGGAGGCCGTGGACCGGGAATTGTCGTCGACACGCTTCCCCCGCCCCCTCCAGTTCGAGGCTATATGCCGCCTCCACCAAGGTTCGGTCATACGCCTCCCCCGCCGTACTATGGATATCCGGTCTATCGACCCTACTATCCGCCGTATTTTCGACCGGCTCCCGGACCGGCAAGACCGTTGCCCGGCGCTCCGCGTCCGGTCGCTCCGGCGCCACGTCCCGGCATAAAACCCGGCGGTTCAGCTCCCGGCCCCGGCCCTGTCGCCGCGCCAAGCGGACGCGTCATAACGCCGCGTTTCTCGACTCCGGCGCACGGAAATCGTCCAGGCGGTCCGATTCAAGCGGCGCCCCCTCGACGATGATTCTGGCGACGCATCCCCGCGTCAATCCTAAAGTCGCGACTTCGGTCGCGGCTTTTTTTGTACAAAAAGAGTTTTTTTTGAGAAAAGCGCTAAAAACGCTTGATTTTCACTTCGCTATTCTGGAAAATAGTCACTCAGTTCGGTGAAATTGGGCTTCTTCAATTTTGCGGGCGACAGAATCCGTTACACCTATCCCAGGAGGAAAGACATGAGAACGACACGTCGTGATTTTATCAAAGCGTCGGCAGTAGCTGGCGCGGGCTTCCTTGTAGCCTCGGGTAATGCTTTCAAATCAGCGCGCGCGTCAGCCCTTCAGAGCGTCGCGGTCGCAGGCGTCGGCGTCGGCGGCAAGGGAGCTGGAGATATCACGCAAGCGGGATATTACGGCAAGGTCGTCGGCCTTTGCGACGTCGACTACAACACGCTTTCCAGTAAGAAAAAGGAATTTCCCGACGCGAAAACTTACACCGATTATCGCGAACTCTTCGCGGAAATGGGGGATAAGTTTGACGCGGTCACGATCAGCACGCCCGACCATATGCACGCGATTATTACCGCGACGGCGATGAAGATGGGTAAGCACGTTTACACGCAGAAGCCGCTTGTGCGAACGATCTATGAAGCGCGCTGGATGCAAGAGCTCGCGAAGAAGACCGGCGTCTGCACGCAGATGGGCAACCAAGGAAGCGTGAGCGACGGCCTCCGCAAAACCGCCGCGCAGTATAAGGCGGGCGTCGTCGGCGATATCTCCGAAGTCCACGTTTGGACGAACCGTCCGATTTGGGCGCAAGGCCCCAATCGCGCCATGACGATGGAGAAGTTCATCGAACAGACGAAAAAAGACGAAACCGACGAAGAAGTCATTCAGGATTTGATCGACGAAAAGAAAGCGCAGGTCGCTTCCGCTCTCAAAAACGTCGATTGGGAATCCTGGATCGGCGTCGCGCCCAAGCGCGAATTCTGGCCCGGCATCTACCACGGCTTCCAGTGGCGCGGATGGTGGGATTTCGGCACCGGCGCTCTCGGCGACATGGCTTGCCATAACGTCAATATGATCTTCAAGGGAACCGATTTGCGCAACCCGTCAAGCGTCGTCGCTACCAGCTCCGGACACGACTTCGACTCATTCCCCGCGAGCTCGACGACCACCTTCGAATTCGAACCCAACGAAAACCGCGGCAAGATCAAATTCGTATGGTACGACTCCTCTCAGACGCCCCCGACCGAACTCACCAAGAAGTACGGGTTCAACAGCGTCGACGCGGGCGGCGGGTGCTTCGTCATCGGTTCCAAGGGCGCGGGCCTGGGCGGAACCTTCCATGAAGAAGGCGGCAAAGAGATTCCGTGGATTCCCGAAGACCAAACGGAATTTGTCATCGCTCCGATCGACGAACAGGGTCGCGGCGACGACGCGCGTCATAAGTACGAGTGGTTCCAGGCGATTTGGCAAGACAAGCCTGAAATCTGCTGGTCCAACTTCCCGAATCACGCCGGTCCTCTCACCGAAACGATCCTTCTTGGCAACCTCGCCATCTGGGCCGCGGCGAACGGCGAAGGCGAGAAGGTTCTTTGGGACGCGAAGAATCTCAAGGTTACAAATCTTGACCAACTCAAGACGCCTGGCGTCGCCGAGCTCGTTAAGCCCGTCTATCACAACGGTTACGATCAAGTTGACGAACTCTTCTAATAATTCCCTTGTCGCGCGACGCTTGACTCTAGCGTCGCGCACGTAAAATAGAAACGCCCCGAACGTCAAAATTGTCGTTTCGCGGGCGTTCTTTTGTTTTTATAGATTCTCGCCGTCTCGCGCGGCGGTTACGACGGATAGATATTGAACGATGAAGAGTTTTCTTATTCGCTACAGCGCCATGCGCGCGGTCGCGCGAATCGTCTGTTCCGACGAAGACGCGCAATCGTTGCGCCATGGGGTCAAGATCGCGGTGCGAACCTTACGCGGGCTTGAATTAGGAACGGTCGTTTGCGAAGCAAGCCTTGAACAAATCAAAGAAATGGTTTTCGGCCCCGCGGGGAACGCGAAAACGTCGGACGCATCGCCCGACGATTCCAAAAAGGATGCGATTCCTCAGCCTGATTTCGTTCGCGTCCTCACGGATCAAGACAAAGAACGTATCGCGAATAACAAGGCGCGTGAAAAAGAAGATTTTATGCGCTGTCTAAAAACGGTTCATCGTTTTAACGTGGGGCTTTCTCTCGTCAAAATCGAGCGCATTCTTGGGGGCGAACGTCTCATCGTCTACTACGTCGCGGAGGGGCGCGTCGACTTCCGCGAGCTCGTCCGTTCACTGGCGGCGGAATTTCAGACGCGCATCGAGATGAAACAAATCGGCGTGCGCGACGCGACAAAACTCCGCGAAGTCATCGGAGACTGCGGGCGCGAAGTCTGTTGCAACACCTTCCTTATTCGCATGCCCTCCGTCGCAATGAAGGTGGCGAAGCTCCAGGTGGAAACGTGCGATCCGTCGAAAATCTCGGGACATTGCGGACGGTTAAAATGTTGCATGCGCTATGAAAACGACTACTACTGCGAGCTTCAGAAAAAATCCCCCGCGATCGGCTCTTACGTTTCGACCGAAGCGGGCGTCGGACGCGTGATCGATCAGCAGCTCCTGGCGCAGAAAGTCGTCGTCGAGATATTGAACGAAAACGACCGGGAGAGTCGTCGCGTCGTCCTTCCAACGAGCGAAGTACGTCCGATTAAGGGAGTTCCCCCACGAAAATCGTGTAACGCTGGCAAAGGCGAGAAAACCCCGACGGGAGAATCGGAATCAACGCCGGAAACCGCTTCGTCAAGGAAGCTAAACGTAATAGATATGCTAAACGTCCCGAACGAGTCGAGCGACTCGAACGAGCCGACTTCCTGACGTTCTCGAGAGACGTCGCCTCATTTTCTCGCGGCGCGCGCCGTCAAATACTCGAGAAGCGCTTTGTCGAAGGGAATCGTCACGTCGAGTTCGACAAAGTCGAATTTCGCGCGCGACGCCTCGCGACGAAAACGTTCGCGAAACGCGTCGAGGGACTTGAGATAGTCGTCGCGTACCGCCTCGGCGTCGACGACCATCGTCTCCCCCGTTTCCGGATCTTCCAACTCGACGGTTCCTTGAAAAGGAAAACGCGCCTCAGCGTTGTCGAGAATGTGAAAAATAATCACGTCGTGCCCCGCGTGACGCAGTCGATAAATCGCGCGGAGCGTCTCTTCCGGGTCGCCGAGGAGATCGGAAAAAATCATAATAAGGGACGCGCGTTTCAACATCCCCGCCAACTGCGCGAGAGAATGCGCCACGTTCGTTTCTCCCACGGGGCGCAGCTGCGCAAGTGTCGACAAGACCGACCCAAACTGAGAACGCTTCGAACGCGGCGGAAGCGATTTTCCAAGCTTTTCGCCAAAGGTCGCCAATCCGACGGGGTCTTGACGACTAATCATGAGATAGCAGAGCGCCGCGGCTAGAGAAATCGCGTAGTCAAACTTTGTGACGCATTCGCCGTTGACGTCTCCCCCCATCGAGGCGCTCGAGTCCACGACGAGCCAGCCTGTCATGTTCGTCTCCGCCTCATATTTCTTCACGTAATACTTGTCCGTACGCGCGTAAAGGAACCAGTCGAGATCCTTCGGATCGTCCCCCGGCTCGTATTTTCGATGCTCGCTAAATTCAACGGAAAAACCCTGCAACGGACTCGAATGAAGTCCGTGCATGAAGCCTTTCACGATAAATTGAGCCTTCAAATCGAGACGTTTGATCGATTGAACGACGCTCGGATTCAGGTACGCTTCGCTATTTTGCACAGCAACTCCTTACGCGTCACGCGGCGTCCGTCATCTGGAAGACGGGGAGCAGTAGCGCCAAAATGATATAGAAGACCGCGCCGGCAAGCATCAACAGCATCATCGGTTCGAGTAAGCGAACCATAATATCGATTTTTTTGGAGAGTTGACGCTCCAACGAATCGGAAAGATTAAGCAGAACCTTTTCCAACGTATTTGATTCCTCGGCGATCGAAATCATCGTCATCGCCTGAGGGGGAATCAGCCCGCTCTCTTGCAACGGCTTAGAAAGGGGTTCCCCCGCGGAAACGGCGTCGACGGCCTTCTCGACGGAAGCCTGCAAAAGGGCGTTTCCCGTCGACCGCGAGCTAATCTCAAGCGCGCGCAAGATCGGCACGCCGTTTTGCAAAAGGGTTCCGAGAACGCGGCAGAGCTTGGAAACCGCGGAGCCTTGCGCGACGGGGCCTATTACAGGAATGCGCAACTTCCATTTGTCGAGGAATCGCCTTCCCGATTTCGTCGACGCCTGAATCTTCGCCCATACGAAAAGCGCGATCAACCCGCCGAGGAGGTAGAAACCGTACTTGCCGCAGAAATCGCGGAACGCCAGAAGCCAAACGGTCGCAATCGGAAGACTTTTTCCACTGTCGACGACGGATTCGAACATCGGCTCAAATTTCGGCACAAAGGCGATCAAGAGCACGGTAACAACGATGACGCCGACGGTCGCCAGAACGCTCGGGTAGATCATCGCCCCCTTAATACGGGACTTGATTTCCTCTTGGTCTTCGATGAATTTCGCGGTTCTTTTGAGCGCGGCCTCTAAGAAGGCGCCTTCGTTACCCGCGCGGATAACGCTCAGCGTCAGATCGTCGAAAACCTTGCTATGCGAAGCGAACGCGGCGTCTAGACTCTGACCGTCGGCGACCTGATCGCCAATATCCTGAACGACTTCGCGCAACGCGGCGTTCGGCGTTTGCTTACCCAACGCTTGAAACGCCGTGAGTACGGGCACCCCGTTCTCCAAAAGTTCCCCGAGTTGCGTCAGAAAGTCGGCGACGGCGGCGGTAGGGGGCTTTTTCCGAAACCACTTGTCGACGTTTACGTCGTTCTTGTGGGCGTCTTCAACGGAGATCGGAAAGAGCTTCTGAGCAGCCAGGCGTTCAAGCGCCTCTTTCCGCGTGTTAGCGGTCATAACGCCCGCGACGTCCTTACCGGCGCGCGACTTCGCTTTATATTTAAACTCTGGCATGCTCTCAGTTCTTCGTCAAAAGCTTATCGTAGAGGGCGGCGTACTCGCTTGCGCTCTTTCGCCACGAATGATCGCAAGACATCGCCGTGCGCATCATTTTTTGCCAATCGTCGGAACGATGGCGATAGCACTCTAGCGTCCAACTCAGAGCCTTCGTCATATCGTCCGTGGAGAAGCAATAAAGGAGGAAACCGTTGGCGATTCCCGCCCGAATATTCTCTTCCGAACCGTTGACGACAGTATCGTGCAAACCACCGACGTTGTGCACGACGGGAAGCGTTCCGTAACGCAAACTATACATCTGATTGAGTCCGCACGGCTCGTATCGGCTGGGCATCAGGAAGATGTCGGCGCCCGCCTCGATGCGGTGCGAAAGGGCGACGGAAAACGTGTCGCGAAGCGCGAAGTTCCTCGGATAACGATACGCTAAGCCGCGGAACCGATCCCCCAATTCGCGCTCTCCCGATCCGAGGATCGCAAATTGCGCGCCGTATTGTTCGATAAAGTTGCTCGCAACTTCTGCGACAAGATCCAAACCCTTCTGGGGATCAAAGCGGCTCACCACGCCAAGAAGAGGCGTCGTCGGTTCAACGGGAAGACCGAGCTCTTCTTGAAGTCGCGCTTTGCATTCGCTTTTACCAGGATAGATGTGGTCGACGTCGTAATTCGCGGGCAAATACTCGTCCTTCGCAGGATCCCATTCGTCGGTATCGATACCGTTCAGAATACCGACCAGATCGTTCGCGCGTCCTTTCAAAACGCCTTGCAAACGTTCGCCAAAGGGCTTCGTCTGAATCTCCTGCGCGTACTGCGGACTGACCGTCGTAATCGCGTCGGCAAAGACGACGCCCGACTTCAGGTAATTAACCTGACCGTAGAATTCCATCTTGTCGTAAGAAAAGAGACTCCAATCGAGTCCCAAAGAGTCCATCGCGCCGCGCCAGAACCTCCCTTGATGACGAAGGTTATGGATCGTCAGAACCGTTCTGATTCGATCAAACAAGGGCGCGTCGTCCCCAGCGACGTCGGTAATCTTAGGATACGCGAGTCTGCCAAAGGACATGGAACCGTCCATACGCGATTTAGAACGATATAGCGTGTCAAGATAGACAGGAACCAACGCCGTCTGCCAATCGTTGGCATGAATTATATCGACCTTCAACGACAAGCGTCGAATGAGTTCCAACGACGCGCGACTCAAAAAGGCGAATCGTTGGTAATTGTCCGCATAATCGACGCCTTGATAATTGTAAATCCCTTCACGCCCATAAAAGTCGTTGTGCTCGATAAAATAGACCGTCACATTCGTACCGTCTAGAGTCGTCTTACGAACGCCGCCGCAACATTCCTTCTTCCCCATCGGAACGCTTAAGGTCACCCCATACATCGCCTCGGGCTCCTCGCCGTGGCGCTTGAGAAACCAATCGCGAACGCAGCGATAGTAAGGCGTCACAATGGAAACTTCTCTGCCAAGAAGAGAAAGCGTCTTAGGAAGCGAGCTACAGACGTCGGCCAAACCTCCTGTCTTCGACCAAGGGGTCGCTTCACTAGTGACAAATAGAATGTGCATAATAGCTGATCCTTATGGCGACGCCTCGTCCCGCTAAATCGCAGACCCGAAGCCGTGGTTCTTCTATCCGGCGTCTCCGCCGTTTTCTGTGGCGAAATTAGACGCAATTATCACGAAACGCGTCTTGTCGCGTCATCCTAAATTAGTGATAAATTTACCCCAAAATTTTCTTTTGGAAAGTTGCGTCCTCATTCGACGTCCCTTTTCCCCTATTATATTGGGTATTTTATTATTATGCGACGCCACCGACAAAAATTCGATAAATTCGTCCCTTTTCTCTATAACAGATAGTCGTTATAAACATCGGGAGCTCGCAGAGATAAAGATTATTCTCAGAAAGTCGGTAAAACGCGCCGTCTTCCCGTTTCCTCGCCCATATAGCGAAACGCTTCGTTCTGAGAGAGACGCTCCGACGTTCCTAAATTCGCCGTCGCGCTCAGCGGAGCTCCTCGCCAATTCAAACGACGAGCGCTTTTCCTACCATTGGGAACCGCGTTCTTTTTCCCTTTCGCGACGAGTCGTCTCAAATAGCCGAAACGATATTGTCTTTAGGACTTGACGCGCCAACCCTAAAGCGGTTACAATAAGGGTTTAAAAACGATTTAGAGAAGCGCGCAAGACCAAAGAAGGGCTCAAAGGAAGCGGAGCCCGTTGAACGATTCTGGTCGTTTAGAAAGTTTATCGATGGCAGAGGCACAAAAACCAAAACTATGGCTCACAAGGCCGTACGATCCCGACGCGGTGGAAAGGGTCGCGCGTCAAACGAAGATCTCGCCCCTTGTAGCTCAAGCCTTATTGGGTCGAGGCTTCCGCGAACCCGATAAAATCGTCTCCTTTCTCGCGCCGCCAAGCCTTTCTCGAGGCTTGCATAATCCGGTGCGACTACCAGGTTGCGTTCAAGCGGCGAAGTTTCTCGCCAAAGCGATTCGCGAGCAAAAGCAGATCGTCGTTTACGGAGACTACGACGTCGACGGAATGACCGCCACCGCCGTCCTCCTGCAAGGGATCCAAAAGTGCGGCGGAAAATGCGTCTTTTACGTGCCCAATCGTCTTGAAGAAGGCTACGGGCTCAACTGCGACGCGCTCAAACGTCTGAAGGAAGAGAACGGAGCGCAGGTCGTGGCGACGGTCGACTGCGGAATCATGAGCCTCAAAGAGGCGGACTATGCGAAGGAACTTGGGATCGATCTCGTCGTTACGGATCACCACTCGCCGCTAGTCGACGAAAAGACGGGGCGTCAAATTCTCCCCGACTGTCCGGCGATCGTCCATCCCAAGCTCGTCGTCGAAGGGGAACCGGCGTATCCTTTCCCCGATATTTGCGGGGCGTTCGTCGCGTTTAAACTTGCGTGGCAACTTGGCGTGGAGACGGGCCCCGACGGGGTGAAAACGTCGCAGGAGATGCGCGAATTTCTTCTCGGAGCGATCGGCTACGCGGCTCTTGGAACGATCGCCGACGTTGTGCCGCTACGCGACGAAAACCGGACGCTGGTGCGCTACGCGCTCGAACGTTCCCTCGTCGATCGTCTTCCGATGGGCGTCAAATTTCTTCTCGAATATTCTTCGGCGCGTCCTAAAAAGATCACGAGCGACGACGTCGGCTACACGATAGCGCCGCGTCTCAACGCCGCGGGGCGCGAAGTCTTAAATGAATCGACGCCGAAAGACGCCGACGACGAAATCAGCTGGAAGCGCGGAAAACAGCTTCTCGCGCATCCCCATCAACTCGCCGCGGCGGGACAAATGGGGCTTGCAAGCCTCGGCGTCGAACTCTTAATCACGAACGATCCGTCGCGCGCAAGAGAGCTAGCTCCCTACGTCAACGCCCTCAACGCAACGCGACAAAAGCTGGAACGCCGCATTATGACCGAAGCGCTCCAGATGATTAACGAGCGTTACCTCGACGCGCCCGCGTTTGTTCTCGCAAGTCCGTCTTGGCACCCCGGCGTGATCGGCGTCGTCGCCGGACGACTCTCAGATCGATTCTACAAGCCGACCGTCATGATCGCGCTACGCAATCCTGAAATCAATCCCGGTTCGGCGCGCGGCGTTCCGGACAGCTCCTTCAACATGTACCAAGCGCTCGACGCATGTTCCGATCTCCTCGTTCGTTACGGAGGGCACGCTGGCGCCGCCGGGCTCGGAATCAAAGAGAACAACGTCGACGCGTTTCGCGAAAAGTTTTGCGATTACGTTTCGCGTCATTTCAACGCGGACGAATATCAGCCGCGCATTTACCTTGACGGAGAAGCGCCCTTTGCCGCAATCACCCTCGCGGCGTTCCGCGATCTCGAACGTCTCGCCCCCTTCGGCTCCGAAAACCCGTCCCCTGTCTTCGCAACCTACGGAGTCACGCTCTTGAGCGCGCGACGCGTCGGAAAGGTCAAGCCCGGCGCAGGCGCTCAGCAAGGGAACGTGTGTCAGGCACGCTTCAAGCAATTTCAGACGGAGCGCAAGGCGGTCGCGTTCAATCATGGCGACTGGGCCGACGAATTCGTACGCCTTCGCGCGGAAAACCCGAACTACCTGTATGACGTCGCTTATTCGATCGTCTACAACGATTTTTATCAACAAGTGGAGTTGCGCCTTCTCGACTGGCGCCTTTCCTCCCCCAACAACCCCGAAGATTAACTGGCATGACAATCACACGTCGATCTTTCCTTTTAGGGAGCGTCGGAGCGGCCCTCGTCGCTTTCGGCTCGCGTTCCTTCCC
>CAVGEG010000034.1:0-26580 GCA_963628165.1 Paratractidigestivibacter sp.
CGTTATATTGTCCTTAGGAAGGCTGACGGCTTTCGCTTCTTCGATGGCCGCGCGGAGACGAATATTTTCATCAGGATTACCGCCGCCTTGTTTGGCCGCTACGATAATTGCCTTAGCAAGCTTGCTCCAAAGCTTACCTCGCTTCGCGTCAACTAATGCTTTCTTATGCTTGATACCTGCCCAATGTGAATGTCCAGACATAAAATTCTCCTCGACAATTAAATTAACTGTGTCGACGTCGAAAATTTGTTCAAGGGTTCTTCGCAACTCCCGAGGGACGTCTCTAGCGTGTCGTAACAGCGAACAACCCTTTAGTATGATTCCAGCAACAGGCTGGAAAACAGCGTTAGGATCGACGTCAATAAACTCACTGCGTTAGAGATTCCAGCTGAGTTCCCATTGAGTAAGTCAACAGTGAAGCCTGACTCATGAGAGCCTCGCTGAAAGGAACCTAACGACGAGCTACTCTCCTACGACAGACTAGTCGTTTTCACTCGTTTAACGCGGTTTTTTTTGCTGAATTTCTTTTAACCTTGCCACACCAGAGCTCACTTTAGGTTTTTCCACAGACGTGGCGCTCTGATCCACTACTTCACCGCGCGCTTCATCGCCTTTGGCATGCGCCGCGCGGCTCTTACGCTTCTTAAAAGTAGCCGACGTATCGGGGGGTTCAGACGACGAAACGCTCGTCTCGTCCGTCTTTACGCGCATTCCCTTTTGAGAATCTTCCAAATCGGCGGAAGAGGAAGAGTGGCGAGTTGAACTAACGGACTTTTTCAAAGCGAATTTTGTCTCTCCTGAAGGATCGGAGGGAGATTCTTGAGAGGCACGTTTTCGAGATTTCTTTGCAACCTTACCGTCTTCCTTAGAATCGCTTTTCCGAGTTTTCTTGGCTTTAAGAGGAGGCTCTTGTTCCTCAGCGGCTTCAACGCCGCTCTGTCGTCTAAACGCAGGTTTTTCCTCCGACTTTGACACAGAAGTCTTACGTTTCTTTTGAGAAGACGAAGAAGAGCTAGAAGATTCCGTTTCAGAATCAACAACGTCAAAAGAGGTTCGGAACCCCGTCTCGCCAGCGCCCAAAATCGCCTCAGCGACGATCTCAGTCTCCTCTTCAGAACTCGAATCCAATCCATACTCCTCAGCGTCTTCATCCAAGTCAGAATCTGAAGGATTATCGTAAGTTTGATCTGCGCCAGGCTGGTTGTTATTAAATTTCTTCTGTTTCGCCAAGATCTTGGCAACTTCCAGAGGATCCTCTGATTCAAGCGCCACAAGAGGCTTCATCTCACGTTTGGAAATATCTTTATCGAACTCCTCCAAAAGCGAAACCGCATTCTTTAGAGAGACTTCGTTGAAAAGATCCGCCCCCAGTTGATGCAACATGAAAAAGAAAGTCTGCTTCTCGTCCTGTGAGAAAGAATCCCACTCGGAAGTTAAAACTTCCTTACCATCTTCAAGCTGAAGGAAGCCTAAAAGCCGAAGCGCGCGTGCGGCGCCCTCGTCCAAAGGAAATGCTTCGCCGTCAAAGACGGAAAATTTAATATGACTTTTAACAAAACGGGTAGCAAAAGGAATATGAAAAATATAATCGAGAATTTCGTCAGTTCCTCTGGTACGCAGATTCTCCAACTCAAAACCGTTCGATTTTTCAAAAACCCACTGCAAAAGACGGCGAAGTCTCTCGCCTTTGGTAAGTAACAACGTCCCAGAGGCGTCGGCGCTAGAAGTAACTTCGCTTATCGCGTAGACGATCTCTTTGGCTTTAGAGACACGCACCTCATTCCAGTCGATGAAGGAACGAAGCATGGCTGAAAAAGTATTGCGCGCTTCTTCAAAGGGTGAATTTTCGAGAAAAATCGCGAAGACAACATGTTCTAAGATCGTACGCTCCCTAGGCAGAACAACTTGCTTGCTGTCGTAATGCTTAGAAAGGAAGAGGTAGAAGTCGCGAAGGGTCTTAGACTTCTTCGCTACGCCAGCCTTTTTAGGCGAAGAAGACCTCGTCGCTCTCTTTCGTTTTACTGGAGAAGCGTCAGCCTTTACATCTTCCTCCATGCCCTCCAACAAATCCGCTTTCCGAACCGCTTTGGAGACCGAGGAAGCCTTATTCTGAGCCCCGTTACTGCTCGAAGAAACGGAACCTTTTGAACGTGACGTCATGGTAAATCCTTTAAATTGATAAAGAAAGACTACTTCGACAACTCATAAAACAAGACAAACCCAACGATAAGATTCAACTACGCGAGTGAATCCTGAGATCCGTTATCATCTTTATCATCGTCTTCTTTAAGGTCATTTGACACAGCGTTATTGGCCGCTTCGCGCTCAGCGCGTTCGTCTTCCAATATTTTCGTAACCGCCATCAGATTTTTAACGCCCTGATCAACGGAAAATTGTAACGTCGGCGTATATCTAGTATCTATACGTCGAGCAATTTTAGACTGTAAAAAACCTGCCGCGCTTTGCAAACCGCGAAGGGCGTTGCGTTCCTTACCCTCGCCCCCAAGAACAGTGAAATACACCTTAGCTTGACGCATGTCCTCAGTGACTTCGACTTTGGTTATTGTTACGCCTTGTACGCGCGGATCCTTTATTTCCATCAACAAGGATGTTGCAATGACAACACGAATCGCTCCCGCAGCTTTCAACGTTCTTCGAGAAGCCATCAAATCCCCCAAATGACTGAATTTCAGATTATTGTAAATAGACTCAGGTAAACATAAGAGGAAGAACGAATCCTAAGACTCGTTCTCCCAAATGTTTTTTAAAGCGTTCTAGCCACTTCCTCGATTTTGTAAGCTTCCAGAATATCGCTTTCATGGACGTCGTTGAAGCTCTTGAGCTTAATACCGCACTCAAAACCTTCTCGGACTTCCTTGACCTCATCCTTTTCACGTTTGAGGGTCTCAAGCTTATACTCGCCGATAATCTTTCCGCCTCTAGCAACGCGCATCTGGCAATCTCGTTCGATCACGCCTGAGAGGACGCGACAGCCGGCAATGGATCCAACGTGAGTAATATTGAACACACGTTGAACAAGTGCGCGTCCCAGCTCCTTGATATGTTCTTCAGGCTTCAACATACCTTCGAGAGCCGCGCGAATATCCTCCGACAACTTATAGATGATGTCGTATCTGCGAATCTGAACGCGCTTCGCCTCGGCCAATGCGCGAGCGCCTTCGTCAGGCACAACATTGAATCCGACAATAATCGCGTCCGAAGCGTCGGCCAGATGAACGTCCGCTTCAGTAATTCCACCGACGGAGGCCTGTAGGATCTTGACTTTAACCTCAGGATGTTCAAGTTTGCCCAATTCTTTGCGAATCGCTTCAATAGAACCGCGAACGTCGGCTCTAATGATAACGTTGAGAGTCTTCTGCGTTTTGGACGAAGAAAGACGCTCATAGAGGTTTTCAAGCGTAACGTGCGTTACGGCGCCAGCCAACTCAACAGCATGAGCCTGTTTCGCGCGTTCTTCGGCAATCTGGCGAGCGATCGCGACATCCTCCAAGACGACAAAGCGACTACCCGCGTTGGGAGCTTCGTTTAACCCCGTCAACTTAACAGGAACGCCTGGACCGGCTTCTTTAATGCGCTTACGCGGGGCAAGAGTGTCAGACATAGAACGAACGCGCCCATACGTAGATCCGCAAAGAATGACGTCTCCGTTTCTTAAAGTACCCTTTTGTACCAAAGCTGTCGCGACGACGCCTTCTCCAGACTGAAGCGAAGATTCCAATACGACGCCGGTAGCCGGACGATCGGGATTGGCCTTCAATTCATGCAGTTCAGCAACCATGAGAAGAGTGTTCAACAGGTTGTCGACGCCCATACCGGTGACGGCGCTGGTATCGATAATTTCGACGTCGCCACCCCATTCGCTAGGCATTAAGTCGTTCGCGGCAAGTTCCTGAATAACCTTGTCCCTATTCACATGCGGAAGATCCATTTTGTTGAGGGCGACGACAATCGGAACACCCGCGGCTCTCGCATGGCTAATAGCTTCTTCGGTTTGAGGCATCACGCCGTCGTCCGCAGCTACGACGAGCACGGCGACGTCGGTTACATTCGCGCCGCGAGCACGCATCTCTGTAAAGGCCTCGTGACCCGGCGTATCCACAAAGGTCACAGATCCGCCGGGGGTCTCGACACGATACGCTCTAATGTGCTGAGTAATACCGCCCTTTTCACCGCTCACAACGTGAAGATTCAAAATTCTATCCAAGAGCGACGTCTTACCGTGATCAACGTGACCAAGGAAGGTAACGACGGGAGCTCGCGGTTTGAGCGACTCAGGCGGATCTTCCATGTCAAAGACGGAATCGACATACTGCTCTTCAAGGGTTGCCGCTTGCTTAATGGTCGCTTTTAACTCAAAGGCTTCAATAAGCAACTCGACGACCTCGCGATCTAACGACTGATTAATAGTCGCCATGCACCCGAGTTCCATAAGCTTCTTAATAACGCTAGCGACAGAGAGTCCCGTGCACTCGGCAAATTCCTTAGGCGTACAAGGGAAGTCAATCACTATATCGCTCTTTCGTGGAGCGGTGCTTAGAACGACTGGAGCGTTTTTCTCTCGCCTTGAACGTCCGCCGGAACGTGTCGTATAACGCGAATCAAAGGCTTCGTCATCCCCAGAACGAAATCGTTTAGATTCGTTTCCTTGACGACGTCGAGCATTTCCTCGAATATCTTCACGCCCTTCTTCGCCGCGTTCCTTACCGCGCTTTTTGGAAGACCGAGACGATGAGAAATCTTGAGGAGCCCCGTTATTGGAACCAAACATCTGATCCATTCTCGAGAGACGGGAAGCGTCGCGCGTGCCGCGAGAAGTTCTATCCGAAGCCTCCCTTGTCGTAACGGCGGAACGTTTCTCAAGACGAGAAGACGCAGGAGAAGACTGCGTTGTAGGGGAACTTCCCATTTCCTTCTGAGCGCGCAACTTTTTGGACAAAGGACCAGCTCCCGCAAGGCCTTTATACGCCTCAGGAGGCAACCTTTTTTCGGGTTTCTGCGCCTCAGGTTCTTTCGCGACTTTCTTTAAGGGGCGAGTGGGTTCCGCTGGCATCGGTGCAAAATGGAAAGAAATATTCGGCTTAGACGCCGGACGAGAATGAGCCGCGGCATTATTCTCTTGCTTCGGTTTAGCCTGATTAACGCCAAGGACACGAACTCTATCGTTAGACTGAACCGTAATTATAGGAGGGCGCTTCATTTCGTCGAGAATTTGAGCGCGCGATTCAAGTTGATTGATGAAGGAAGAAGCGATAGGAGCAGGCCTAGATGGGCGATTTTCATTTTTCGCCGATTTAGATTCGTTTGAACGTTGAGCGCGACGTCCGTCTCGATCGCGTCCCTTTTTCGATCCGTCGCCTTTGGAATTACGATTCTCCAAGACCTGCCGGAGAGGCGGCTTTTTCGACGTTTCTGTTTCTGGAGTAAAGGTTCTAGGCGCAACCTCGTCCTTCTTAACCTCTGGCGCGACTTCGGCAACGGGCTCAGGCTTTTTTTCAACGTCAACCGTCGTTTCAGGATCCTTAATAGACTCGCCGACTTTGACTTGGTCAACCGCTTCCTTTGTTGAAGAACTACCGACTTCAACGGAAGCGCCTTCAACTACCGTTTCAGGAACGTTTGTTGGAATATTTCCTTCTTGCGAAAGAGGCTTCTCTGCCACGTGAGCAGACTCAACGACAATCGACTCGGGTTTTGGCGCTTCTTGAGCGACAGGTTGAACCTCAATAGACAGAAACTCCAAGTCCGCGACTTTTTCAGCAACCTTGACGTCGCCTTCCAGTGAAGAAAGATTTGCGCCGTTATTCGCTTCAGCAACGGGCGTCTGAACAGGTTGTTCAGTCTTCGCGTCGTGTGTCTCGGAACTTGATTTCTTTGCTGGCTCCAGTTTCGAGATGCGACCGGTAGCAGGAAGTATCTGGCGAATCTTACCTAACGACGGACGAGAAATTTTGGGCGGCTCGAGGGGCATCTCCTGGGAAACTTCCGTTAAACTTTTAGCGGTCGCACATCTCAACGAAAGATTACGACTCAGTCGGTCGCGCACCAACTTGGCTTCGTCGTCAGTCAAAGTAGTCAACGCGATAACGTCAGAATCTCGCAATTTTAATTCACGAATAACGTCAATTATTACTTTATTTTCCTGCTTTAGCTCTTTAGCTAAATTGAATACACGAATCGGCAATGTTTTTCTCTCAACTGCTAATTATAAACTTCGCTTCGCATTTTCACGCGAAACTCGCAATCACAAATATCCTAAAGGTTCTAAGCCGAAACCTAGCCAAATCAATGATTAAAGACGTTAAGACTTTAGGTAATACCCTCTCCCTTAAAATTGCTTACCTGAAAATCTCCATTGGTACAACTCGCGACATTCACAATTGTAAAATTGATCCTATCTCGGGACAAGTCTCATGACAGGAGTTGTTACCAGCAACCTTACCGAGACGCCCCGACATTCATACTTTGGAGAAGCCAACTCCTAGTCAACGCAATCCATCCCTATTCTTCTCTTCTTGAAGAGAAAGCTCTTCAGCCTGAACGGCCACGGATATCGCCAATTCCCGCGGAGCTCCAGTTATCTCAACAAAATCGTCAGGCTCAATACAAGCAAGATCATAGTAACTCGTAAAACCGTTGCCAACCAATTCTTCAATACACTCGGTAGTCAAACCATCGATTTTGCTAAATTCCTCAGTCGCGCGATCAAGAAGATCCGCCAATTCGTCATGCTCGTCGTCGCGAGTCAGAATATCAATATCCCAACCACCGGACAAGACTTTCGCCAAGTTGACATTTTGTCCACGGCGACCGATAGCCAAGGCTCTCTGATCAGGTCTAACAACCACAATTGCGCGATCCAATCTCGGACAAAGAATTACCTCTAAGACTTCCGCAGGAGCCAGTGCGTTCTTAATGAAGAGCTCAGTCTTCTCGTCCCACTGAACGATGTCAATTCTCTCATTATTAAGAGCCCTTGAGACACTCGAACATCTCGAATTTCTAGAACCTAAACAAGCGCCCAAAAGGTCGAGTGTGTTGTCGTCAGTCCAAACGGCAACTTTAGACCGAGAACCCGGATCGCGCGCAATCGCTTTAATTTGAATACGACCTTCGCGAATCTCCGGACACTCACGTTCAAAAAGTCTTTGAAGAAGAACCTTGCTCCGACGACTCAAAAGAATCCTTATTCGAGCCCCGGTCATCTCAACATTATCGATCACGAAATCAAATTGAGAGTCATTTCGATAAATTTCACCGTTGATCTTCCCGGCATTAGGAAGCCAAGCTTCTTGTTCGCCGTCAATCATCACAGAAACGCCGCCGCCTCGCTCTCCCCTTTTAACGAGACCGACAACTAACTCGCCCTTTCTGCCGACATACTTATTGTAAATCTTATTACAGACGGCCTCTCGTATCTTCTGAGTGATACTCTGTCGCGCGGACTGCGCGCCAGCACGTTCCATTAGATTCTCAACAGGAATCGGGACGTTGTCGCGATAGACGTAGATTTCGCAAGTTCGACGATCGATATTAATAAGATACGTTGAATCCACGGAACCGTATCCGTGTCTTTTGGCAGCGGTAGCTAACGCTTCCTCGATACACCGGAAGACAGTTTCCTTCTCAAGCCCTTTTTCACGATAGATCTGTTCAACAAGCTTTTGTATTTCTTGCGGATTCATTCGATAGTCTTCAAAATTACAAGGTGAATTTAATCATTCCTTACCTTCGCCAGAGGCCAGCGAATACGTCACGATTCGCATCCAACGAACACAAATTCAATGAGGATTGAAAATCACACTCCTCGCAACTACCAGGCGTACGCCAAGCTAAGGATATACTCTATTAGGATACAACAGAAATTATAAACGTCAAGTCGCGCCCGCAATCCGTTGAAAAATTAGCCTTACCACCCTCGAAGATGGAAAGCGCCCATCTACGCTTAGTCATAGCGATCAATTATCTCAAACACGCACCCTTCTACTACAAAACAATAATAAAACTTATTTTGACCATGAACTTCCCCTTCAATGTTATGAATTATTTGAAGTCTGTGGACGCACGCCGTTCAAACGAGAAGCTCCAGCGCGTGAAAACTCGTGTATTTCTGTTTGCATTGGGGATTCAGTAAGAGTGGGAAGGCTCAAACGCCATGGAAGATAGACTGTAAATACGCTCCCAAAACCCGGCTGACTTTCAAGTTGAATTTCTCCTTCAAGAAGCTTGCAAAGTTCCCTTACAATTGAAAGTCCCAAACCGCTTCCTGAATATTCGCGAGTCATCGCGCTACCGTCAGCGGAGTTCTTCCCCTGTCTAAATTTTTCAAAGATAATCTGTCTTTCCTCTTCTGGAACGCCAACGCCGGAATCTCGAACCTGAAGACGTAGGAATGGAATGGGACCATTTTCATGCGACGTTATCGACTTAACGGTTGGAGAACGCATTTCTTGGTCTACTGAAATCTGAATACGGCCCCCTTCAGGCGTAAACTTGATCGCGTTCGAGAGCAGGTTATTAATAATTTGTTGTATACGAGATTCATCCTGCATAAGCGTGGGAAGACCGTGAGCAAACTGCGTCGTTAATTCAAGATTTTTCTTGTCGACAAGAGGCCGCGCCATGTCGCATTGCGCCAGTACAACTGCTTCAATCTTAAATTCGGAAAGTCGCACTTCCACCCTTCCGTCTTCAATCTTCGTCATATCAAGAATGTTATTAATCATTCGAAGCAATGCGGTTCCGGAAGTGTTAATATTGTTCACATACTTGCGTTGTTTGTCTGTCAACGATTGAATTGACCCCAACATCTGGTTGAAGCCAAGAATACTATTGAGCGGCGTTCTTAGTTCATGACTCATCGTTGCCATAAAATCTGATTTGATTTTATTCGACTTGTACAATTCAAGGTTCGTTTGAGCCAATTCGTCAACCTTTTTTTCCAATTGAGAATTCAAAGATTCAAGGCGTTCCTGAGTGTCAACCAAATAGCGGAGCATCTTATTGAAGGAAACCCCTAACGCCTCAAACTCGTCGCCAGTCTGAAGCTCGGCTCGCTTTGAGACGTCGCCGCGACTAATCGCCTCGCTCACTTCTCTCAAATTGCGCAATGGACGGACAACGATGACACGAACAACGACATAAAAAGCGAATAATCCGAGAAACGCCGTTATAATCGCAGCACCAATCAATAGAGTCCATAAACGCGCAGTTTCTTTTCTCGTCGGCGGTTCTGGAATCGTCACCTGAATCACTCCTAACGGAGAACCTAACTCTAAAGACGAATCCCCCATAACCTCATGGTGACAATTCCAACATGGTCGATCTAACAACAATGGCTTATAGTAATGGTATCTTCCTTCCTCGTCGACTCGTTCAACGGCAGAGTCCAAATCGATTTTTCCAGAATGATCTTGTTCTATGTTAGCAGTCAAACGTTGGATTAGACGGCGTTCAAATGAATCCAAAGAAGAGTCTTCATCTATAGAAGTTACTCGATTCCCTAAACTAATAAGTCGCGTTTCAAAACGAGCGCGTTCGGAAAGCCCCCCAATCTTCTCGCTTAGGGTCGTCATTGAATCGATAAACTTATTCAAATCCCCCGTGTTGCTCGTTCGTCCCGTTGCGCTTTCGGCGGTGAGTCCCTTAATATGCGTCAAGAGAAACTCTCGTTCGCTCACTAGCTTACCCATCAAGGGATTTTGCGCGTCGACTTGAGACTTGGTTGCCTTGTAGTATAGAAAAACGCTTACGAAAATGACCACGCCTAAAGCGACGCCGAAAAAAAATAGACATTTAATTTCAAGGCTAGACTCTAAAAAAGGTCTTCCGCTACGCCTCAATTCCATTCCAAACCTCTATACAACCAACTTAACAAGGCGAAGGACTAAGAGAATCCGACCCCCAAGTATAAAAGAGATAATCAAGACAGTCAAGCTTCAACGCACCTCCGTTCCAGACTACATAAACCTCAGAAGTTTTTTTTTAAAATGACGTCGCATAAAAATGACATACACGCTATAATTTTCCAGCTTATCCTCAAGACTAGAACTGAAGGAAGGCAATGGTAGCAATCATCTTTAAGGATTTGATGTGACTCGAACCTTTTGCATAGCTAATCAAAAAGGCGGCGTCGGCAAGACGACTACGGCGATTTCCCTTTCGGCAGGCTTTGCTCGGGCGGGTTCCTCATCGCTCTTAATAGATCTTGATCCGCAGTGCAACGCGACAAGCGGACTAGGTCTTGAACCAACGTCGAGGCATCCGCTCGTCACAGGAGAACCTTTACGTCACGCCATCCGCAAAACGCCCTATGGAACAGACGTATTGCCAGGATGCAGAAGCTTCGGAGACGTGGAACGACTGACTCAAGCGCTTGATCCTCGGATGTTTGAAGAAATGTCGTTACGTATGACGCGTGAAACGCGTGGATACGACCATGTCTTTATTGATTGCCCACCGTCGTTAGGACCGCTCACGCAAGCGGCCCTTGCCTGGTCTACCGACGTGCTAACTCCTATTCAATGCGAATATTTTGCAATGGAAGGGTTAGTACAAATGATTGAAGTCATCGGAAAAGCAATGAAAAGAAAGACGAAAACGCTTCAATACGGCGGCGTCATTCTCACAATGTGCGATCCTTCTTTGGAACTGACCCAAGAGGTAGATCGTGAGGTTCGCGACTTCTTTGGAGAAGTCGTTTTCAAAACAACAATTCCTCGCGACGTATCTCTTGCGGAAGCTCCAAGCTATGGGAAACCTATTTTTGATTACGCGCCCCGTTCTCGTGGAGCCCGCGCCTATATAGAACTTTGCCTGGAGGTTTTAGAACGTGTCTAAAGATAAAAGATTGGGAAGGGGCTTAGAAGCCATGTTGCAAAAAGTGGCGGCGGCAAATGAATCTTTTCTTGGCGCAACAGGATCCGACGCCTCTTCCACGGAGCGTTATAACGCGGACGACGCCTATCCTTCAATTCTAACGATCAATCAAACGGAGGAAACCTCGGCGTCAATCGCCGCTAAACGTACGCGTCGTTCCGACGCGGCGGAATTGGAAGCAGAAAAAGATCGCGCCCTAGCAGGTTTTTCCGATGGAAGGATTGCTACGGAAATCCCTGTCGACAAAATAGAGCCCAATCCCTATCAACCTCGTTTGGATTTTGACGAGTCGGAATTAAAAGAACTTGCAGAAAGTCTCAAGCAGCACGGGATGTTACAACCGATCGTTTTGAGACAAAGCAATGACCGATATGAAATAGTCGCAGGCGAACGTCGTTTTAGAGCGGCGCAAGAAGCAAAGTGGGAAAAGGTTCCCGCCATTGTCATCAAAGTCGAAGATCGTCAGATGGCGGAACTTGCGCTTACAGAAAACATGCAACGTCGCGACCTCAACCCCCTTGAAAAGGCAACGGCGTTCCGTAACTATCTTGATTGTTATGGAGGCACGCATGAAGAGCTAGCGACTCGTCTTGCACTCGATCGATCAACGGTGACGAATTTAATGAGACTCCTCGATTTAAATGAAGACGTCCAGCAAATGACGCGACAAGGAGAACTCACTCAGGGCCATGCGCGGGCGCTTCTTCCACTAGAGGAATGGGATCAAAAGGAAATGGCTCAACGAATCGTCAATGAAGAATTGAGCGTACGAGAAACGGAAGCGATCGTCAAGCAATTCTTGGAATCGGGGACAGTAGAACCGCAACGTCAGAAAACAGCCCCTGAGGTTAGCCCGAGAATTAAAGAATTAGAAAGTCAGTTCCGCTCTTGGTTAGGAATGAAAATAAAACTGACGTCCAACGATAAAGGTAAAGGAAAGCTTGTCATTCAGTTTAACTCTAACGATGATTTTGAACGAATCTACCAAGCGTTAAAACCGCATGACAATTAATCTGCCAGAAAAATGACAGGAGGAACAGCGTAGACATTCCTCCCGTCTTTTTTTTCCGATAACTGTCAAACTTTATTAGGAATGACCAATTCTAAAATATTCATGTCGTCGGAACGCTCGAAATCTATTGTCGTCGCATTCTTTGACAACATAGACCTCGCTAATAAACTGACGCCTGAATCGTCTGTCATTGGATTCATTTCTTTTCCTCCGTAAACAAATCGTAATTCAACTTCTTTCTTCTCTGTGACGCCCATTGAGAAAGACAATTTGTGAACAAAGGTAAAGAAGAAGTTGTCAAACAATTCTTCACAAAGGTCGACTAGCAACTGACGACGCGAAGGTTCCAAAAGATGTTTCATAGCAAAATCATCGATTTGGGCGTCGAAACTATAGAAGTCAAAATTATCCTCGTCGATTTCAAAATGAACGGTATCCACGCGCCTGATAAACGCGCGCGTTCTATCGCGTCGAGGTTTATCGAAGATCTGCTCTGGGGTTCCTTCTTCATAGACAATCCCTTGATCCATGTAAAAAACACGATCTGAAATCTCACGAGCAAATCTCATTTCATGGGTAACGATTGCCATCGTCATACCCGCTTCATCGGCAAGACTGCGGATTACCCCCAGCACCTCGTTCACCATTGTTGGATCAAGCGCGGACGTGGGTTCGTCAAACAGAATGATTTCCGGATTCATCGCAAGAGTTCGCGCAATCGCGACACGTTGCTGTTGCCCCCCCGAAAGCTCTTGAGGGAAAGACCACGCTTTACCAGACAACCCAACTTTATCGAGTAGATCAAGCGCTTGCTCCTTGGCTTCGGCTTTGGATAACTTTAGGAGGGAGGTCGGCGCGAGCATGATATTCTCTAAGGCAGAGAGATGAGGGAAAAGGTTAAACTGTTGGAAAACCATTCCCATCTTCATTCGAAGTTGACGCACGTCCATCTCTCGAGAATCAACGCCGTCGACCAATATAGTCCCTTCGTCGGGAGTCTCCAAGAGATTCAAACAACGCAAAAAGGTACTCTTCCCCGTTCCTGAAGGGCCTACGATTGAAACAATCTCGCCCTTGTTGAGCGTGGCGTCAAGATTCTGCAAAACAGGGACGTCGTCGAAACTTTTACTCAATCCCTTCACGACAATCATATGCTTGACGGGCGTTTCGGTATTCATACGTTCACCTCGCCTTTAGCGCGTTTGAGAGCGCGTTTGTTAGCGCGCTTACGACGCGTATATGGATCTAAACGGTATTCGAGATAAGCAAAACCAGAAGCTAGCAGATGCGCGGTTACTAAGTAAATCAGAGCCGTTGCAATAAGAGGGAAAAACGCCTCGTATGTGCGACCGCGGACGATATCGCTAGCCTTCGTAAGATCAAGGATTGCAACATAACCGACGATCGACGTCGTCTTCAAAAGCGAAATGAACTCTCCTTTGTACACGGGCATAATACGACGGCAAGCAATCGGGAATACAATCTTTCGAAACACGTCAAAACGACCAAAACCTAGAGCCCTTGCCGCTTCAATCAACCCTTTGTCGATCCCTTCGACGCCGGTTCGCATCTGTTCGCCCGCATACGCGGCAAAATTCAAACCGAGAGCAATTGCTGCGACAAGTTCCCCCGTTATGCTAACCTTGGTAAAGACTACGTAGTACAAAACCAATAGGATTACAAGCGTAGGCGTACCCTGCATAACCGCGATATAAATTTTTGCGGGATAACAAAGGAAGGGATTTGAAGAACGTCTCATATAGCACTGAAGGAAAGCGGCTAACGTTCCAAGCACCGTTGCTACAAAAGTAATATAAATCGTGTTGACTAACCCCTGAAGGAAAAGAGACCAACGCCGGTCGACAAGGAAAGTCTTTTCAAAGCTACGAATAAGTCGTTGTTTGAAAGTCATATTCTCCACAGTAAGGACAGGAGCCGAGTCTTGTCCCCTGACAACAACGTCGGTCGAGTTCGAAAAGAGCTCCCGAACGCCAACAAGGGGATCATTCAGGGAAATTCCTTCAAAATAGGAATTCAGATTTCCCTGATTATCGCAGGTTGGTCTCAAAGTCTCGGCAAGTGAATCTGTACTGCTGAATAAAGAAAAAACTAGAACAAACAAAAGCAACAATGTAAAACGCCAATTGTTTGAGCGCGCCAGAGGCAGCGTTGAACCAACCTTGCATACATTGGAAACAAGAGCCCTCATCCCTTGAAAATCCTCATTTTGTTACGCTAAGAACTGCTATATCCAAAAAGTATTGTCTTGCATGTCAACGCCAACGCGCAACCTGAAATTCACCCGATTACCCCGCGCGGTGAACGCTGAAAAGCGTCGCCTTCCGTCAAATCTCCAACAGGAATCAACATGACGTCTTAGATTAGGACGGAAGACAAAGCAACATACAAACAATTGCCTACAAAAAAGCAAAAAAACCGTCTCGAAGGTCTGAGAAAAGAACGCCAACGCAAACGTCGGCGTTCTCTCGCTAGATATTAGGACGATAATAAACTATTTTGCTTCAGCAGAAGCTTCGGAAGGCGTGGAACCGGCAGGTTGCCAGCGACTTTTCAGAATCATAATACCGGCTGGGCACTCAATGTAGTCGTCCGAAAACAACATCGTTTCCGCGCGTTCCGGAGTCTTGTCGAGATTACCGACAGCCAAATCAAGTTTCCCACTTTCTACAGCTGGGAACAAGCCGTCGTAACACAGTTGTTCGAAGCGGAATTCAAAATTCAAATAGAGAGCGAGGCGTAAGACAAACTCAGTGTCGAAGCCAGACATCTCGCCGCCGCCGTCGACAAACGACATCGGCAGATTGAGAGGATCGTTGCCAATAATATAGGGATTTCCCTTGTTTACAGGATTCTCGGGCTTAGGAATATCCGGCATGGCCGGATCGATCGTCGAAACCCAACGACGATACATGTCTTCGTAGCAGCTTTTAGAACTCGGATCAACCGGCTTCAGAGCGCCGTTCCAATTCTCGCACATTTCCTCGTAGGTATGTTCCGCACGATATAGAGCGATGAACTCGTTGACCTTACCCATTAACTCGCGCTGTCTAAACGGCGCGCCAACCGCAATATGTCCCTCGCCAACGGAATCGGGAAGAACGAAATATTGCGAATTTTGAGCGACGGCGTAATCAAGAGGCGGACGATCATAAGCTACTGCGTCGATACGACCGGCTAATAGCGCCGCGTACGCGTCCGCAGGCTGTGGAAAACTCGCTACTTTCGCGTTCGGAAGGGCTTCATGACCCATTCTTAGCGAAACGGTTTCCGTTTGACCGCCGATTACAACCCCCGGCTGATTGAGATCAGCCAAACATGTTATCGGAGTCGTCGTACGTTCTGCGCATCCCCCGCAAACGAGCAGAGACAACGAAGCGAACGACATAACGACAGATGAAAGAAAACGACGTCGTGCGTCACACGACGCAGAACCAGACCCAAACTTTACAAACATCGGAGTCCGCATCCTTTTTGATCCTCACTCACGTAAAAGCTGTTATCACGAAAAACCTATGCTTTTCATTAAAACCAGGCAACCTTTACTTGCAAACGCAAGCAAGCGCTGACTTGACACAGAGAACCGCTTCCTCTGCAAGATTGCCGTATATAACCAATTCGCTCTTTCTAGAACAAAGGCCCTAAAAAGAACAAATAAAGACCAAAGAATCGTTATCTTTTGAAAAAACGAGGTTTAACGGTCTTCGAAACGCCCAGACGCTTCGAAGACCATTCTGTATCAGAGCGCGCGGGTCGCGACCTCTTCTTTAAGGCTTTCAATAAAGGCGTTAACCTCGATAGAGCCCATCTCGCCTTGCTTTCTTCCACGTACGGCTACGGTACCGGTTTCCTCTTCTTTCGCACCGACAACGCAGAGATAAGGAACGAGGTCGTTACGCCCAAGGCGAATCTTCGCGCCAATCTTTTCCGCGCTCAGATCTAACTTGACGCGGACGTCGGCGTCTTTCAGTTGACTCGCAACCTTCTTCGCGTAATCCTCATATTTTTCGCTAATCGAGAGAACGCGAACTTGCTCAGGCGCCAACCAAAGTGGGAAAGCGGCGGCAAAGTGTTCGATGAGAATACCGGTAAATCGCTCGAAGGATCCGAACGGCGCACGGTGAATCATTACGGGTTGATGCAACTCGCCGTCGGAACCAACGTACTTCAAGTTGAAACGTTGAGGGGACGGAAGATTATAGTCTAACTGGATCGTACCAAGTTGCCATTTTCTGCCAAGGCAGTCGCGAACGATAAAGTCCGTCTTAGGACCGTAGAACGCGGCCTCGCCTTCAGCGATCTCAAGTTTAGAAAGATTCATTCCGCGGCACACGCGTTCAAGGGAACTTTGAGCCTTCTTCCAAACTTCGGCGTCGCCAACGTATTTGGAACTCGTCCAATCGCGGAAACTCAAGCGAACTTCGTAATCCTCAAAGCCCATCGTCTTGAGAACTTTCAAAGTCATGTCGACGCAGTTTTTAAACTCGTCTTCCACCTGCTCTTCGGTACAGAAGATATGCGCGTCGTCTTGAGTGAAACCGCGAACGCGCGTAAGACCGCTCAGTTCGCCAGACTGTTCAAATCGGTGAACGTTTCCGAACTCGGCAAGGCGCAAGGGCAACTCGCGATAACTTCGAGGTTTAGATTCATAAACCATCACGTGAAGCGGGCAGTTCATCGGACGAAGGAGATAGCGATCGCCGTCGTCGACGGTAATCGGCGGGAACTGACTATCCGCATAGTAAGGATAGTGACCGGATGTTTCAAAGAGCTCCACGCGACAAATGACCGGAGAGTACATCGGCTGATAATCGCGCTTGATAAGTTCTTCGTAAATGAAATTCTCAAGTTGTTTGCGAACGACGGCGCCCTTCGGCAACCAAACAACTAAACCAGAACCGACGCGAGGATCCACCATGAAGAGTTCATGTTTCTTTCCTAGAACGCGATGGTCGCGTCTCTTTGCTTCCTCAATTTGTTTGAGGTGTGCGTCGAGTTCCTTTTTATCAAAGAACGCCGTGCCATACACGCGGCACAATTGTTGGCGGTTGGAGTCCCCTTTCCAATAAGCGGAAGAAGTCGTCGTTAGTTTGAACGCGCCGATAAATTTCGCGGAAGGGATATGCGGGCCACGGCAGAGATCAAGAAATTCCCCCTGACGATAGAAGGAAACCATCTCGTTCGCTTGAAGACCGGTTTCAAGATGTTCAACCTTTAGGGTTTGTCCCATTCCCTTCAGTAGATCGATCGCTTCGTCGCGTTTCATTTCAATGCGTTCAAACGGCTCGTCTTCCTTGATGATCTTAGCCATCTCGGCCTCGATTTTCGCAAAGTCCTCCTCTGTGAAGGGAGCCTCTTTCCAAAAGTCATAATAAAAACCATTCTCAGTGGTTGGACCAAAGGCAAGTTGCACTCCCGGGAAGAGGCGCATGACCGCGCGCGCCATCACGTGAGCGCATGAATGACGCATGATATCAAGAGCTTCTTGATCCTTCTTTGTTAGAAGGCGGAGCTGAATGACGCCGCTTTCGGGAAGCGTGTCGATAGCGGAGATGGTTTTCGATACAGGACGTCCCATTTCATCAAGAACAACGGGGGTCGTAACGACAGCGGCTACTGTCGCTTTGGCCAAACCCGCGCCAATTTCTAACGCTACGTCCAACGGACGCACGCTCTTCTCATATGATTTTTCAGAACCGTCGGGAAGTACAACCTTCAACATTTCAAACGCCTTCGTAAAGCAAGATTTTCAACATCCGCAAAACTTCTCACGCAACTGGCTCTACGCCAAGCCCGTCGTACAGAAGCGAAACGCAATTTAACGCACGTCATTGTACACACGAGGGGGATTTTTAAAAGGTAAGAAAAAAAAGCTTCGGAAAAATCCCTTCTAAAAAGAAAAGAGATTGTCTCCTCAATTCTTTAGTTTGCCGACTTAAAGAAACGAGTTGTATGTTCCGATTTTCAAGAGAAAGCCCTGTAAATAGTGAAGAATCGCGCTATTTGCGTTTTTTCCTCAAGACTTTCGTCAAAAGCTTGAACGAGTCGTCAATAAAGTTAAAATTCATAATGTCGGTTTAGCCGAAAACTGATTTATTTTAATAATCCTTTCCCCATTTTTAGGCTAGTTAACATATTTGCAGGAGTTACACATGAACGTACATTCTCGTCGTAAATTTCTTCTCAACAGTGCGGTTCTTTCCGCTACGGTAGCCGCTTCGTCTTCCCTTGCCGCTCCCCGCGTGCATGCGAGCGAAAACAACACTCTCAAGCTCGGTATCGTCGGATGCGGCGGTCGCGGTTGCGGCGCTGTCGATAACGCGTTAACTGCCGACGCTAACATCAAACTCCTCGTCGCGGCGGACGTCGATCAAAAGCGCGCCTCCGCTCAAATGGACGGTCTCAAAGCCAAATGGGGCGATCGAATCGCCGTCGACGAAGACAGCTTCTTCGTCGGATTTGACGCGTACAAGAAGGTTCTTGAAAGCGACATTGACATTGTCCTCCTCACCTCCCCTCAATTCTTCCGTCCTCAGATGTTCAAGGAAGCCGTCGCCGCTGGAAAGCACATCTTTGCGGAAAAACCCGTCGCTGTTGACGGCGAAGGAATCAGAATGATCCAAGAAGCGGGCGAAGAAGCCCGTAAGAAGGGAATCAACGTCGTCGGCGGACTCGTTAATCGTTACGGAGCTTCCGCTCAGGAAACCATGAAGCGCATTCAAGACGGGGCTATCGGCGAAGTCGTCACCGCTCGCGGCGATCGCATGGGCGGCGGATGCTGGAGACGTCCCCGTACTGAAGGACAAAATGAGATGCAGTACCAGATGACCAACTGGCTGAATTTCAACTGGATCGCCAGCGAATTCATCAACGACGTCACCATTCACCAGCTTGATATCGCTCTTTGGTCCTTCAACGACGCTCAACCGAAGGGCGCCTACTCCCTTGGCGGTCGTCTCGCTCGTCGCGGAGCGGATACGGGCGATATGTACGACTCGATGGCTACGGTTTATGAATTTGAAGACGGTCGTTCTCTTTACGCGTTTTCAAGACAAATCAACGGCGCCTTTAGCCGCGGAACCACAACCATCAACGGATCCAAAGGTTACGCCCTTATCGGAAACCTTGAGTCGGTTGCAAGCATCTTCAACGACGGTAAAGAAACGAAGGTTCCGAGAGGATCCGTCTCCGGTTATGTCGTCGAGCACAAAGTACTCATCGACGCCGTTCGTAGCGGCGGCGAAACCTACGTCAACAACGTTAGCTATATGACCAATTCAACTGGAGCGGCAATCCTTGGACGTATGGCCGCGTACACTGGACAATACGTCACTTGGGATGAAATGCTCGCGTCTGTCGGCGACAAACCGTCTGAACTTTCATGGGATGCTGTTCCTCCTACGCTTCCTGATGAACGCGGTCGCTACAAGATCGCTATTCCTGGCGAAGGGTGGGGTTATCTGGACTAAATTGCCCCTGTAGATTTTAGCAGTATCCTCCGTTCCATTCCATAAACCCCCTTTGAAATAGAAGGGTGACGCAATCGTCTCTAAAACGTTCAAAACATGCGCGCTTTCAGGCGATTGCGTTTTTTGGTCTAAATTCAGTTTATTCCTCCTAAGTAAAAGGAAGTTTACGCATGGCCGTCGAAGAAATTACTACGTCGTGGGGATCTCGTGTAGGACAATCTTTCAAGGGGATTCTATTTGGTTTCGTCCTCATTTTAGCGTCGATTGCGCTCCTCTTCTGGAACGAAGGGAAAACAATTAAGCGCGAAAAGGCTCTCGTCGAAGCAGGAAGCGTCGCCGTTTCTGTTAAGGCGGATTCAATTGACTCTGCAAACGAAGACAAGGTTATTCATCTATCCGGAGACGTTACAACCGACTCCGTTCTTTCCGACCCTGATTTCAACGTGAACATCAACGCCCTCAAACTTGTCAGAAACGTTGAAATGTATCAATGGCAAGAACGCCAAGAAACGAAAAAGGAACGCACGTCTGGGGGCGGTGAAAAAGAAGTCACGACTTACTCCTATTCCAAAACGTGGTCGCCAACCCTGATAGATTCTTCGACCTTCAAAGAAGCCGGACACGAAAACCCGACAACAATGCCGTACGTCGCCGAAGAATTTATCGCGACAAACGCAAATCTCGGCGCTTTTTCATTGACGTCGGAACAAATCGAGAATCTTGGTCCTCAAGAAGAGTTGGACGTAACCGGATTAGTCGATTCTACCGCTGAAGAATCTTCGACAACCGAAGAATCGGAAAGTCAAGAAACGACGCCCGCGACCTACCAAGCGGCTCCAATCTCGGAAACGGTTGCGCAAGAAATCACCGTCTCTCCCGCGCAAGACGTCGCGTCCAACCTTACTCTGTCGTCTGGCCCCTCAACGGCAGACGTCCAGGCCCCTGTCGTCGCGACCGGAAATCAGACGATCACGACTTCCAGCGATTTATCGCTCGACGCGACCGCAACTCCGAAGCCGTTTGCGCAGTCTGGCAAAGGATATTACTTCGGCAATCCTTCAAACGCTCAGATTGGAGATATCCGCGTTTCATTCGAATATGTCGCGACTCCCGCTCCGACGACGTTCGTGGCGCAACAGCATGGCGATCAACTCATAAGTTATCAGGCCGCGACAGGAAGCGTCTTCCTTCAATCTCCTGGTATAAAGTCTCTTGATACGATGATTCAGTCGGCTCAAAAGCAGAACAAGACGATGGCGTGGATTTTACGCTTCGTCGGCATACTCTTGATCTTTGCTGGAATCAAAGCGATCCTAGCTCCTTTGGAAGTTCTTGCAGACATTATTCCGATCGCCGCCTCTATCGTCAGCTTTGGCACAGGGATTATCGCTTTCTGCGGAGCCCTTGTCATCGGTCTCGTCACAATCTCGGTTGGATGGCTCTTCTATCGCCCGATTGTCGCAGTTCCCTTCCTTATCATTGCGGTTGGCGCTATAATCGCCCCGTTCATTTTGCGCGGTAAAAAGAAACGATCATAGTTTCTTTCAACGTTTTATCGCGAGTCTAACAATATGTGCCGCGGATGTCTCTACGCACGTGGCGCGAATTATATAGTGGATTAACGTCAACAAATGGCACAGCGCAATTCCGATACATTCTCCACCGAGAACAAATCTCAGGTTGAAAATAACAACTTTGCCCGAGAATCATCTTCAAAGTCTGCGTCCCCAAACGACTTTGAACGAGCGGAAAAAGCGCTTGACAAAAGGATCGAACGCGTCCTTCGCGCTGTAAAACACGCGGATTTACTCACTGCGTCTACCGCGTTTACAACGATTGCGTTGGCGTTAATTTTCCTTGGTATTTTGCATGATAGCTGGCTTTCACGAGAGGGACTCGATCAAAGTCAACGAATCTTTTATGCCTTCTTTATCGGGATCGCTTCTCTTGGCGTCTTCATATGGAAAATAATACCCGTTTTCCGTAGACGAATTAACGAGCTGTATGCCGCTAAAATATTGGAGGATTCTCATCAAGTATCCCACAATCTTATTATTAACTGGTTTTTTTTACGGAAAGACAATCTTGTCTCAGACGCGCGTGATCGTAGCGACTCATCTGTTCTTCTTCCGCAAAACGACGACGTCCGCAAAGCAATTTTACAAAACCTGGCCCTTCAAGCCGAAAGAAAAACGCACGAAGAGACGTCCCAAACAGCCGTCGACTACACGTCTCTGATTCGATGGGGCGTCCTCCTAGTTGTTCTCGTCTTTTGTCTAGCGTGTTACTCAATTTTTTCCCCAAAGAAACCATTCGCATCTATTGGTCGTATCGTCGCGCCACTATCAGATTTAGCCCGTCCTCAGGCGTGGAAAATCGAATCTGTCGAACCAGGCGACGTCGAGCTCTATCAGGGGGATTTTGTCAAAATTCAAGCAATCATTCCAGACGCGAAAGACTCGGAAAGCGTCGAGCTTCTGTGGTCGACTCCAGACGGAAGAACGTCTGATCTAGCGTTACGCCTTGACGCGCGGGGCCGCGGACGCTTCGGCGCGACTTTTCCTGAAAAGCAAGACGGATTGACTGAAGACGTCGTTTACCGAATCGTCGTTGATCGTGGTTCCTCGTTGGAGAGCTCGTCCGACCTCTATCATCTCAACGTTCTCCCTCAACCCTCCTTCCGCATTGCGTCGACAACCCTAAACTTCCCCGCCTACTCCGGTCTTCCCTCGCAAACGTTCGCTAATCAGGGTGAAATTCGGGCGCTCGAAAACACAACAGTCGAAGTTCTGGCTGAATCAAATGAGAAATTAGAACGCGCCTATTATTTTCCTGACGGCGATTCCACAAGAGCAATAAAAATGGTTGTTGACCCCCAAAATCCTATGCTAGCGTCAACGACTTTCACCCTTTCCTGGAAACCAAACACGGAGGAGAAGAAACCGGAGTTCAGTTCTTATACGCTTTCTTCAGAGAGCCCCGACGGCAAAAAAAACAGGGACGTAATATCTTATCCTGTTTCCATCATTCCAGACCTTCCCCCTGTCGTCGAATGGCAAACGCCCAAGGATGAAAAAACAGAAGTTCCTTACGACGAAACGATTCTTCTTAGTTTTTTAGGGCATGATCCCGACTATGCTCTTAGAAACGCAACGCTTAACTTTTCCTTCTCCTCTTTAAACCAGGGAGACGAAAAAGACGCCAAACCCGACCCCCATCCTGTTAGTCTCGATTTCGTCTCTCTTGAAGAGTACGTTACTCCAACGCACGATTCGTCCCTTCATGTTGGGGCTCAAAAACTTACGTATTCTTTTTCTCCAAGAAAACTCGGTTTAGAAATTGGGGATGAAATAGAAGTTTGGGCTACGGTCACAGACTCCAAGCTTCCAGCCCCCAACGTCGGCTCTTCTGAGAAACGAGTTTTTTCGATCATCCCCAAGACCGGGGACGCGTCTTCCAACCAATCCGATTCAGAAGACAAAGACTCTGGACAATCTGAAGGAGGCCAAAACTTTTCCGGCAATCAGGACTCCTCGAATTCGGGCGATTCCAACGCTGGAAACTCATCAGAAAATGGGCAAGGCGAGGAGGCAGAAGAATCCGGCGATAATTCAGACGACCAAAACTCTGACGGCGAATCTGAAAAAGGAGAACAAGGCAAATCCTCAGAGTCAGGGACAAATTCACAAACTTCCGTCTCTAATCAAGGGGCTAACGCATCAGAATCGGGAACTTCGTCGCAAAATTCCAATTCCAACGGAGATCAGGGAGCCAATCAAAATGGATCCAACGGTAGCTCGGATAGTAGCTCCGGAGAGAACCAAGACTCGTCAAGCACCTCAGAGGACAATTCTCAGGAAACCGCGAACGGCACAGATTCCCCAAACCAATCCGGTTCGGATCCAAACAGCTCGCCTCCTCCCTCAGATTCGGCGTCTGACGATGAATCAGCGGCTCCCCAACAAGGCTCGACTGAAAAGACTCAGCCGAAAGAAGCCTTTCAGAAGATTCTAGATTACATGAATCAGCAGACGGAGAATGCAGAATCGATCGGAGATGCTTCTGCCGAACAGGACGGTCGACAGGGGCGCGCCGCGTCCTCAGGAGAAGACGGCGAGGACGGCGACAGTTCCGACGAAGACCACGCTAGTAGCGAGTCTTCTCGTCAAGACGGCGCCGGAATGAAACAGTCCTCTGGCGAAAACAAGTCTCAACGCGACGGGATTGAAACGCCTACGCAACCTGCGCCTCAAAAACCGGGCAAAAATGCCCAAACGTTTAAGGGAAATTCACCTGAAAATATAGATGAGAATGTTAATCGGGAAAAAGGCGAAGTAGATCCGAATACCAATGATTTTCTTGCGCAACACGCATCTGAAGATCAGCCTACGTCGTCCAAGCGAAAGAATAACAATTCAAACGTCAATCTCGATCCCCTAGATCAAAACCAGGCAACCGCAGCGAACGACATTGATCCCAATGCGCAAGAAGCTAAGGGAACGTCTAATCTTGATATAAACCAAGGAAAGACGGAAGTCGACGAGGACGCCCCTAACAATACAGGGCGATCAAGCGTTCGAGGAGACAAGCCGCAAGACGCCGACTCCGCGAACTTAGGAGGAGGAGGTTCCGCCTCGAACGACAACAGTCAAAGAAGCGGTACGTCGAAAAATTCTTCCGAAAACGGTTCAGGCAAAAACGACTCTGGACAAATTTCTGACAATAATAACAGCGCGACAAGCGCGTCTGATGGAAACGAAGACGGAATCTCGCCTCATCACGGCGGAGGCGGCGCCGGGCAAGGTCTCGGCGAACTCCTTCAGAAGCAAGAATCTCTCGCTCCGGCGGACGCGCCAACTTTACAATACGCGGAAGAAGCGGCTAATTTGGTTTTGGACTATCTCTCCGAAAACCAGCGCCGTCCTGATCCCCAACTCCTAAACGAACTCGGTTGGACAGAAGAAGAGCTCCGCGCCTTTTATCAAAAGTGGAACGCGATGCGCGCCGCCGCGCTAAAGAACGCGCCGAACGCCAAGGATCGTTACCTCAAAGAATTGGAAAAGCAAGAGGTCGACGCCTCGTCCCTCCCTGATGCTCCGGGAAAAATCAACTCGGCGCTGGAAAAGCCTTTTGACTCCAGAAAACCAAACGACGGCTATCGTGAAGCGACACGAATCAAGACGCCAGATCGTTTGTCGGAACGCGTGCGCGCCTTCTCTAGGGGACTTGGGACTAAAACGAACGTTCCACAATGAGTCCTAAAGGCGGATCTTGGGAATTCAAGACTTTCTCCGTTATTGAATCCAAGATATAATGCAGAAACGCGTTTCGTTTATTGCGACGTCGAAGTCGCCGCTCTCATAGCTAGCGTCGATCGCTTGTTATAATTCACAGCCGCATCATTAAGCGTTTTACAGGAATTGGCGAATGAGTTTTACTGAAAGAGTCAGCTCTAAGGTTTTCTCGTGGATTCACGAGAACAACTTGGTGTACAATACGTGTTGGGAAGATCCAAGAGTCGATAAAAGAGCGTTAAATCTCACCTCAGAAGACAACGTGCTGGTAATTACCTCCGCCGGATGCAACGCTCTTTCATACGCTTTAAGCGGCGTCAACCACATCTATGCCGTCGATACGAACTATCGGCAAAACGCGCTTCTTGATCTCAAGATCGCCGCGATCAAAGAACTTGAATATGAAACGTTCTTTCAGCTTTTTGGGGAAGGACGACTTCCAGGAGTATTGCAACTGTATCGCAGTCGACTTCGCGACCGTCTTCCGGAACAGTCTCAAATGTTTTGGGATCGGTATATCAAAAGTTTCTTTGACAATCCTCGCAAAACGTTCTACTTTTCGGGTTCGTCCGGTTTCCTTGCTCAACAAGTCAACCGCTACGCGACGTTGCGAGGTTTGAGACCGCAAATCGACAAGATTTTTAACTCGAAATCTTTAGAAGAACAAAAGGAGATTTGGAAAACGTGCAAGGATCGATTCTGGTCTCCTTTGCTCAAGGCTGTTCTCAATTGCGACTCCACGATGTCTTTAGTCGGGGTTCCGAAGGCTCAAAGGAAGCAAATAGAAACCACCTACGGAGCGCTCGTTCCATTCATTCAGAATTGTCTTGACGCTGTTTTTGGAGAATTGCCGATTCAAGATAATTATTTCTGGCGAGTCTACACAATGGGTCGTTATACTAAAACCTGCTGTCCAGAATACCTGACTCGCGACGGGTTCGAAACGCTTAAAGCGGGTGCGGTTGACGTTATTACCACGCATACGGCGTCGCTAGAAGAGTTTATGAGCAACGTCCCCGGTCTTAGAATAAGTCGTTTCGTCCTCCTCGATCACATGGACTGGCTCTCCGACAAGCTCTTTTACCTCCTTGTCGACGAATGGAATACCATTTTTAAAGTCGCCGCGCCGGGAGCGCGCGTAATATGGCGAAGCGGAGGACTCGACGTTTCCAATTTTCTTCATAAGGTACAGGTTCGTCTTAACTCCAAAGATTACCTACTTAGCGACCTTTTGGCTTATCGTCGCGAAGAAGCCGAAGAACTGCATAAACAATGTCGCGTTCACACCTACGGAAGCTTTTATATTGCAGATTTGCAGACCCCTTAAATCGCATCGCGTCGCCTCGCTTTTTAGTAGCGCGTCTGCGTAAACTTTGTCGAATTCGAATCAAAATCCATTCAACTTACCCTTAATGAAGAATAACCAAAGATTGATATGATTTCTTTGATTCCTTGTTACAGTCTGGAAGACTTTTCACTCTTCCGTAAAGCCTCTGAAGTTGACGAAATATTCTCCGCTTGGTCCGCGCTCTACCATCCCGCGCTCATCGATCGGTTTGGAGAAGCCCCGCGCTGGGAAGCCGCGGGAAGCCCCTCGACGGGCAAACTTCGTCATCTTGTAGTGATTCCTCCTTGCGCGGAGTACTTGGTATCGAGAAGTTGGATCAAATCGGCAGAGGCTGAAGGAGCGATCGTTATTCGTCACATCTCCGACAGAGACGCTATCCTTCAAAAAGCTTTCGAGAAATTGGGAATCGATCCGACGCCTAGAAATAGTCAAGCCGTTCCCTGTGCGACCCAAGCTTGCGAACCCGCCGAGACTAACGAAGAGTCAAAGCCGGTATTTCCATATGACGACGCCGCCGAAACCTTTATGAGCGCAGGTCTTGGA
>CAVGEG010000034.1:26590-29976 GCA_963628165.1 Paratractidigestivibacter sp.
GGCGTTTGATCTCCTCACTCAGTCCAAGGAATATTTTTTCCCCACGTCGACAAAGTTCTTAGAGCTAATTTGGGTACATGAAGACGATTTAAAAAGCGATCTCTTCGACTCCCTGAAGCGTCGACAACTTCGAAATGAGATTTCAAATCTCGTAATTCCCCTCCCGGTTCTCAAAAGATGCGAAAAACAACAGCCGGAATTACTCCAATTCATCAAGCAAGAAATCGAAGCCAAACGCGTCTTCGTCATAGGAGGGGACGAATGGGAAGCGCCTTTCTACCTCATGTCGCCTCTTGAAATAGTCAGATTATTACGTCAAGGACGCGAACTCTACCAACAAATTCTGGGGTGTGCGCCAACCCTCTTTGCGCGTCAAGAGGCTGGCTACGCACAGATCTTACCCCAGCATCTTAAGGGCGTCGGCTACAAGGCGGTTCTAGCTCGCACCGGCGACGGTTGGACCCTTCTCGACAAGAAAACAGATCGAACTCAATTTCGCTGGCAAGGACGCGACGGCTCCGCAATCATGGCGCTCTGCAAGGAACCCCTGGACGCTTCTAACGCGGAAGAACTCCTTCAAATTCCAGACAAAATCGGGAGTTCCTACTACTCGGATGAAAACGCGGCTCTTTTCTTTGAGCATCGTCCCAACCAAGCTTCGCGTTGGATGGAAGATCTGTTGCGTATGAACCGATACTCTCCGGTTCTTGGCAGATTCTTCTCAATCCCCGAATTCCTTCGAGAAACCGAAGGCTCGGGAAACGCGGAGAAATTTGTTAAAGATCAATTCAAAACGAACTTTCTGACGCGATCCGTTAAACGTTCGCGTAAAAACCCCGTCTCCTTGTGGCCCCAACGCCGAAGACTAGGACAAGCCTTAAGCGCATTGTCGACATTTGAAACAACGATTCGTTTTTTCTCCTTCAAAACACGGAAGAACGTTCAGAAAGACGCGGAAGGCGCTTTCGAGAACTTTATCAGCTCGTCAGAATCTCTCAAAAAAGAGATTCAAGACGTTCTCCGTCTCCTGGACGCGTCCCTACTCTCCCCCGCCGTCTCCGACAACGAAACGTCGTCCGATTTCTTCAACAGATTCCGGGATCTTGAAGGGAAGATTCAGGAGCATTTAAAAAATGCTTCGAAGTTTTTGGCTATTCCTTTAGAGGTAGCGAAAACTTCCAAAGAAAATGGCGACGCGCCAACACAATGGGACAGCGGATATTTAATTCTTAACGCGTCGTCGTCTCGTCAAACAATTCTCTGGGAAATCAAAAGAACGATAGACGACGTCGAAAAATACAACGCCGCGATCGATGAATTTACCGACGTCGTCAAAGATAAGTTAGCAACGTTGTCAGGCGTTCAGCTAAGAAGTTTCTCGACAACGGAATCTTCCCTAACGCGCTTTGCAGTCTCGATTCCTTCCGGTCTCTCTTTATGGATACCGAAATTATCCGAGGGGATTATTCATTTCATAACGCGCCCCTTCTTCGAGATCGAAGAGGAACCGATCGCTCTCCTTGTCGAAGATTCGCCCTCTCCAAATCTACCAACCCAAGCGCTCTCTCCCAAAGTAGCCAAGACGAAGAAGTCGTTAATTCAAAAGTTTGCGCAGAAGCTTCGCGGTAACGAATCGAACGAGCCTTCAAAAATAGGCGAAGAGGAAGACGAAACTCGATCGCGAAAACTCGTTGAATATGTTGAACGTCGTTATTCTCCAACGAACATTGAGCGGTATTATTCGCTGAAAAACGATTACATCGAACTTAGAATCGATCCGACGACAGGTTCCGTGCGTCGGCTAACCACCTACAAGTCAAACGCTGTCTTCACCAACGGGGTTCTACGCCAACCAACATTAGGGAATCGATTCGCTTGGGATCTCGCAATGAAGTTGCCGGAAGAGTTGCGTCGCCTAGATTCACGTTCTGAAACGGACTCCTACTACGGATACACGATACCCGCAGCCAATCGGTTTGAGATCATTTCTTCCGGGCCGGGAATTGGACGTCTTCTAATTGAGGGGCGTATGATGACGCCCAGCGGCGAGATAGCGGCGTCCTTCAAGCAAACAATCAGCATCCGACTAAAGAGTCGTATTATTGACGTCGACGTCGAAATCGATCCTCAAACGACGCCCAGCGGCTCTCCTTGGGATTCGTACTATGCTTGTCGATATGCTTGGAAAGACGCGTTGGCAGACATTCGCGGGGGAGTTGCGGCCTCGCTTATCGGAACAGCGCGCGATTACTTGCAAGCGCCCGAATGCGTAGATATCAGAAGCGAAGACTCCATCGGAATCACCATTCTCTCCGCGGGGTTGCCATACTATAAAAAGGTTAGCGACTCGAGAATCGACGGCGTTTTTATTCCGTCGGGAGAAACGGGTCGACACTTCCGATTCGGCGTCGGCGTTGATCTTGAAGATCCGCATTCGGAGGCGTTAAGTTATTCCGATATTCCCCCCTTCATTCTTGAAAATCTTCCGTCTCCACGAAGAATAGCAACCCAATTTCTAACCGTTGGAAACTCTAATATTTCGGTTTTAGAGGCGTCGCCTCTGATTGAAACAAGCGAAGTCGACGTTAATCCGTCCCAACGTGACGCAAAGCTAAACGAATCCTTCGCAGGAATCCAAATAACGCTCCTAGAAACGCACAGTGCGGAAACGGAAACAACTCTTCGTTCTTTGCTCCCAATTAAACGCGCCGAAGCGATCAACTACCTTGGGGACGCGACAAAGGAAATTATCGACGTCAAAAATGGCTCGGTGATACCATTGAAGCTCAAACCGCGACAAATGCGGATGCTGAGACTTTATTTTTAGTTGAAAGGTTTGTCATAAATGAAGGCCCCGTCGAAACGCATACGACGACGGGGCCTTCCCTTTTCAACATAAACTATAGATCTGGGCGTTCAAAAACATCCAGTAGCTCTTTTCAAACGTTCTGTAGCGAGAATAGCGTCATATTTTGCGTTAGTCAAAGCGCTCTTGGCCGCCGTCAGGTTCGAGGCGGCGTCCAACGCCTCCGTATGATTCACGATTCCCTCTTGAAAACCGCGCGTCGTCACTCGGTAATTTTCCTCGGCAAAATCGACGGTATGCTGAGCGAGACCTAGCCGCGCGTACGCCTCACCCTGAGCAAGCCATGCTTGACGAACTTGAAGTTTAATTCCAGCTTCCGTCTCTTCTCGAAGACGCGCGACAGCCATCGCGCTATGGCGGGCCGCTTTTTCACGCGCTCTACTCGTTCCGCCGTCGAAAGGCGTCCACGTCATTCCGATCGCCGCCGTTGCGTTACTATTAGCCGTCATATGACTATTTTCAATATAAGAATACGCGCCGACAGCAGCTACCTGGGGCTTTATATCCGCGCGAGCAACTC
>CAVGEG010000035.1:0-17937 GCA_963628165.1 Paratractidigestivibacter sp.
ACGCGCCACGGAAAGAATTACCCCCCGGTATTCCTCTGGGAGCGAATTAAACATCTTAACGCCTAAATTGATTAGCGTCTCTCTCTCATATTCTTCTCGTGCAATGCGTTCGGGGAACATTTCCCCCTCCCCCGTCTCCAACCATTCTTTTGAGATTCCATGAAGGGTGCATATCTGGAACAATCTCACCTGAGGAATAGGGGTTTCCGCCCGTTCCCATTGGCTGTACGACTGTGGCGTAACTCCAATAGACTTCGCCATAGCCGTTTGCGTTAGTCCTATTTTCTTTCGAGCCTCTTTTAAGCGTCCTAAAATATCGTTCATTTCACTCTCCTTTATAGGCGTATGAGAAAAATTTTCTGCTGATTTTATTGTATCAGAACCTTAAAAAATACAACTGTTTTTAAAGCATACCGCAATAGTCAAACAAAATTTTAAATTTTTCTGTAATAAACCTGTTTACATTTTACAGCATCCTGTAAAATACATGTATTAAATTTAAAGCGCCTCATAAATCCAAAAAATCCAAAGGAGAAAAAAATGACCACACAAGAGTTCAAAACGATCGAAAAAAAATCGAAGAAATTGGCCCAAAAGGGTTCCAAGATTAAGAAGTACGAATATGGCGACATTACTTATTACGCGACGCCTGACACGATGAAATACTTATGGGAATTGAAAGATATGAGAGAAGACGAGGGCTTCAAAGAGGAATACGGAAACATGAATTTCGACAAAAAACGCGACTGTGAGCAAGAATTGAAAGACAACCCTGAGAAATTCGAGAAGGCGATGCATGCGATCTTTATCCCTTTGAAACTCTATGCTTACATGCGCGAAAAGATAAACAAACAAGATCGTCCATTCGTATTCAAGACATGGAGAAGCGTTGAAGAAATCGGCGAATATTTTAACCTCGCGGGGATGGAATTCGAAGACGAAAACGGTGAAAGAATCAACTATGGAGACGGTGAAAAATACAGAAAGGCGTGTTGGGATTTAGGCAAATCCCAAATCGAGGATATTGGCGGCGTCATCTTTTTCCCCAACATTGGCTCCCTCTTGATCTTCTGATGGTCGATGGATTCTGAATCTTTCCAGGGGGGCTTTGGCCCTCCTGCCCTTCTAACTCTAAACCTTCTATCACAAGGAACTCAAACTATGGCTAAAAAGATCGATCTCCAGGAAGTTTTCCCCAATATTCCTCAAAAGCTAAGGATGAAGAAAACCAAGGACGGCTCCGTGACTTATTACATCAACGCGAAAAGCGCCCAAAGAATCAAGGAGCTTAAAGAGGATTATGACAGATACTTTTGCCAGATGATCGAGAGCGAAGACGGGGATTATGAGTTCTCCGATTATACGGAGTATGATATGGAGTGCGAACTATCTGAGTTGTCGACCGCCAAAGAAACGTTCGTCAACGCGTTGAGGCTAATCAATCTAGACGTGGAAGAATTTTGCTACAGTAGGAATCAAGACCTGATGTTCGGGTTCTTGCCTCTGAAGAGCCTTGAGGAGCTCGGAAAATATTGCTTTGGAGAATTGGCCAATGAGTATGAACTGGATTATGAGGCGTTCGGTAGGCGCGTTCTTAAAACGGCTCTTTGCGCCTATTTTGAAGGTTTAGGCGTTCTCTTCCTATCCTCTAAGCCTAAGAACAGAAAGAGGCGTTAAACCTTTGAGGGGGAAAGGGGGAGCTGTTGCCTCCCCTACTCTCCGCGCCCTTCTGAGTTGTCAGAACGCCATGAAGGAGAGGGAGAGATCACCTTGGCGATCAAGCCCCCGAGGCTCTTCTTCTCCTCAGACGATAGCTCGCAAAGCCTAGCGAAAAGCTCCGACATACGCGCGGAGAAACCCTGTTGCAACGCATATTCATATGGACTGACCGTAAGGGATTCAGGCGAAGAATCCTTCGGCGCGAATCCCTCGAACATCTCCCCCTCTCCGTTCTCAAGCCAACTTTGATTTACTCGAAACGTCTGACAGATGAAGGGAATTTTCTCCTTGGAGACTTTCCCTCCACGCTCCCAAACTGTTACCGCAGAATCAGATAAGCCTAGTTTGGCTCCGAACTCTTTTTGGGTCAGTTTAAGCGTTTTCCGCAGCTCTTTAATCCTATTATTCATTGTTTTACTCCTCGATCACAGGGTATCATAATTCGTCAAAGGCGCAAGGGCTGAAAACTGAATATTTTGAAAAACTTTCTGAAATTTCAGAAAAACCCATTTACATTCTGAAAATTCAGGATATACTATAGTCATGGTTAAGGGAAAACTAAAAACTAAGAAAAAAGAAAGGAAATCAAAATGACCAATCAAAAAATGACGAAAGAGCAAGCCTTCCGGCTCGCAAAAATGCGCATGCTAGGATCCATGATCAACAATTTCAGCGCTGAAGTCATTCCAAAAAGGGTCGCCGTATTTGGAGCTGAAGAAGATGATTCCAACGCAATTGTTCGTCTCGACTGGATTGCTGAAAGCCTTGATTCTTTAATTGAAAATTTAAACAAGATGAAAAAAGACGTCAACATTGCCAAGTCGATGATAAAAGACGCTGAGTAAATCTTACCCTTGACGGAGGCCGTTGCCTCAACGGCCTCTCCTAACGCGACGAGGGGAGTGAAGATCGAACTCCCCTCATAATCTGGTTAAAAAATCTCGAAAGGAGAAGCAAATGTCACCGCTTCAAGAAGAAGTTTTAAAGTACTTGAACAAAAATCGTGAAAAGATTTCTTCGTACCGATTAGCAAAGAATCTGAGGGTTGATCATATGAAGGCCGATGGAGCTGTTAGATCGGCAACTCTTCGTGACGTGATTCTGAAAGAAGATACGCTGAAAGGCTCCGTCTACTCACTGAACGTAAACGATGAGGGAGAGTTGATCTTTCCGCCTGATTATCAGGCGGTTCTAGACGTCCTTAACAAAGCCTCCGGCCCTCTTTCTGGAGCTGATATTTCCGAAAAATCAAGTGTCGATAAGAGACGCGTCGGAGTCATTCTAAGCGTTCTTTGCGTACTTGGATACGCCGATTATAAGCGTGTTGTTGTATCTGTAAAAAAAGAGTGTGTGTATTTTGCATGAAAGGAGAGAAGAAAATGACAACCGAGGAAATCACGAAACAAGAAGATACGACCGTTCCAAAGGTCGTCGAGGAAATCAAGCGTAACGTGAGATGCGATTTTTTGTCAATCTCACACCAATTCACTGACAACGTCTCATTCTACGTGATGAGGACTATGGAGAAAAACGGAGACGGAATCAATACGCCGTTGAACTTTCTCGAAAAAGAATTGAAAAATCTTGCGAAATACTGCGAGAAAGTCGCGGAAACAATTAAAGACTACAAAGCACAGATTGAGGAAGAAAAAGAGAAATATCCAAACGTTGATTGGCTCTGATTTACCGGCCTCTCTCAACTAGTCGTAAAAACGCGTTTATTTTCGATTTAAGCGCATTTTCTAACCTGCTAACAAATTCCCCATTAAAAACCAAATATCGCGCTAAAACGCCGATTAGGAGGATACTATGCCCGCTAAGAATAGTTTTGAAGAAATCAACGACCGCATCATTAAGCAACTCGAAGAGGGGGTCGTTCCTTGGCGCGCTCCTTGGCTCGGATATGGCGACTTCGGGCCTCGATCTCACTCGACGGGAGAGCTCTACTCTTTCATGAATCAGATGATTCTGGGGCGCCCTGGAGAATACATCACGTTCGGAGCGGCTCTTGCCGAAGGCGGCCACATCAAAAAGGGCGCTAGGGCAAAATCGATATTCTTCTGGACAAAATTCACCCCGAAAGAAGAGGAGGACGAAAGGACAAAGGAGCTCGAAGCACAAGGTTATATCCAGCTAAATAAGAAGAAAAGCAAACCTTACCTCAAGAAATACAACGTGTTCCATATCGACGACACGGACGGAATCGAGCCCAAAACGACGATTGAAAAAGAGCTCCGAACAAACGAGGGAGTCGACGCTGACGAAAAGGCGGAGGAGATTTGGCGCAAATACTGCGAACGTGAAAATCTCCAATACGAGGTCGACACGATCAAAGGCAAGGCGTATTACACTCCGTCGCAGGATAAAATCTGCGTCCCGTCGCGAAAGCAGTTCAAGAGTCAATCGGAATATTACTCCGTGCTGTTCCATGAATTAGTCCATTCGACAGGGCATAAATCACGCCTCAATCGCGATTTATCGGAATACAACAAAAAAAAGGAATTCAGAGCCCAAGAGGAGCTGATCGCGGAGATTGGAGCGTCGGCCCTGTGCTCCTTCATCGGCGTTACGACTGAGGAGCAATTCCAAAACAACGTCGCCTACATCGACGGGTGGAAATCGTTCCTCTCGGATGAAAAAGGGGCGTTTGTTTACGCGGCTTGCAGAGCCCAAAAGGCCGTCGATCTTATCCTAGGAAAAACGGCGGAGAAAAAAGACGAAACGACCGAATTCTGAGAGAGCTCTGTAAAACCCCGTATCTTTGCGTTTAACGCGATCAATTCAGTTCTAAACCAATTTACCTATCAGTTTAAAAAAAGTTTTCTACGAGGATTTAAACCATGAAAGAAAGTACGAGAATCTACCTCTGTGAACAAATCGGAGGATATAACGAAGAATTCCTTGAAATGCTCCCGGCGGACGTCCATTCTGAATTGGACTCGATTGCCAACGCCAAGGACTGCTCCAACGGCGTTCGGTGGCGTGATAGAATACTCCCGTCGCGTTGTCACTTCGAATTCGCTCTTGATGATCTGAAGGAATTCGGGTTAATCGCGCTCGCGCTCCATGACCAGCATGATTTTCCATTCTCAGAGGCTCTCTGTCGCCTTCATTACTATGAGTTCATGTTCGTCCAGGGTATTTCAACCCAAGAGGAGTTTGGCGTTTACATCATGGAGAACACTTCGGCGGATTTGTCGGAAGAAATCGCCAAGAAATTCTTTCGCCCTGTGACGGATAGAAAGTCGTATCAGGCCGTCGGAGAATACTACTCAACCGGGATTCTTTTGCCTATCAAAACAGAAGACGGTTTGACGGGCGCGGTCGTTGGAACTCGAAACTATAGCTTTGAGTTCTGAGTGTTTCTGAATGAATTAGGCGCGTTCTCTATCGCGCCTAATTCCCACAGCGTTTCGTTTCCTTTTAAAGGAGAGGAGATGATGGGAATTAAATACTTTAAGTACATTAAACACGAGGTCAACGCCTCTCAGAATCAAAGGTTTATTCGCCTGATTCGTGACTATGGAGCCGAGGGCTATGGGCTCTACTGGATGATTATCGAATACCTCTATCAGAGCGAAGATTACAAAGTCGACGCGGCGACGATCAAGACAGTAATTCGCGCTAATTGCGACGAGGAGATAATTCTGGCCGTCCTTCAAAATTACGGACTGTTCGTTGAATCGAGCGACGGAGTCTCATTTTATTCTCCAGAAATCAATCGTGAAAAAAAACGTTCAAGAGACGTCTCTGTGAAAAGGAGCCAAGCCGGAGCTAACGGAATGAAGGCCCGTTGGAACCTCCCCGAACCGTATCCGGAAAACGACGGGATAGATTCTACAGACCAGCCGGAGCTATATCTGGACGACCCTGAGGCCGATTACTCCGAGCCGACTACGCAGGAGATCGTCATTCAGAGATGGAACGAAATCTTTGAAGGGACGCGCCAACAATTTCGCGGAGTGGCGCTCGACCACGTGTCTTTTCAACGCCTAACCGAAACGCTCGAAGCGGGCTACACCGTTGAGGAGCTGGAAGACGCGTTCAGGATTGCAAGGAATGATTCGTTCACTTGGTTGCTAAAAGATGTTTTAAAGCAGGACAACATCCAGCGCTTGCTAGTCAAGAAAGAAAAGGAGAAGGAGGGAAAGAATGAGAAACAACGGTCAACCTTTAAATCGGACGATTTCGTCGATCATGGCGCAAGCGCGTCAATCCAGTCAATTGATTCAATCGACTGGAGCGAATTTGAAATCTGAGGAGCCTAAATGCAGTATTTGCAACGATACGGGGATAGTCGCTAAGAAATTCGAGATCAAGACGAGAAACGGCGGCGTTATCCGTTATTCGTGCAACTGTCTCTGCGATTGTCAGCGCGTCTCCGACGCGGAGATTTTCCGGAAATATAGCAATTTGCCGAAGTTCGATCCCAAACCGTTCTTAGACGTTTCGAGGGATTATGTGATGCACTATCCCGAAATTCTCCAGAGCAGGCGCAATTGGATCGCGTTCCTCGGGAGAACGGGCGTTGGGAAAACGACTCAGGCCTATATGATCTGCGACGCTCTCTTAAAGCGCAAAAACCCGGTTAAATGCAGGATTTTCTACTATCCAGAAATCGTTCGAGAATTATCCGCTCTCCGTTTCAAGGAGGAGGAATATCGAGACACGATTGACAAGATAAACGAGGCGGAGGTCATCGTTTTCGACGACTTTCTCGACGTTATCCCAAAGGAGGAGTCATTTGAGGAACAGCTTGCTCTAACGCTCATTAAAACGCGTTACCGACTACAAAAACCGCTAATCATTACGAGCGAAATGACTCCTCAGAACATCGTCCGAGAGATGCCCCGTCATGGAGAGGCCCTTATCGGAAGAATCTTTGAAATGTGCGCTAAGCGCATAAGCATCGCGCGAAGCGACAAAACAAACTACAGAATCGCAAAGGAGAATAAATGAAACAAAGGAAAGGAACGGCGCTCCCATGCGTCGTCAAATTGCCATGGGCCCCGTCAACGAACTCTCTTTGGAGAAACCGCGGCAAACACGTCTATATCTCCAAACGGTACAAGGAATTTCTCACGGCCTCAAAAATCGCCTACTGCTCACAGAAAGCGCCGTCAATCGACGGTTCGGAAGAGGTTCAGGTTTCAATTCATCTGTACCCGCCGTCAAAACGGAGCTACGACGTTGACAACCGCGCCAAAGCGATTCTTGACGCGCTGACGAACGTCGGATTTTGGCCAGACGACAAGATCGTCAGAAAACTAACCATCGAGAAGAAAAAGCCCGTATCTAAGGGCGTTGTCGTCGTTCAAATTGATCGAATTAAGGAGTAAGAAATGACGGAAATCAATCACGAGAATTACGGGAAAATCGGCGGTTCAATTGTCTCCGCAATCGTTGGTCAGAATCCTTGGGAATCGCCTCTGAGCGCTTATCTCAAGCTACGAAAGGAAGTCTCCCCAACTCCAGACAATACGGCCATGGAAAGGGGTCGACGGTTGGAGCCAGTCGTTGCGACAATGTTCGCCGGGAGCCATCCTGAGTATGAAGTTCGGGTCAATCGTCAAGGAACCGAGGAGCCTGAGGAATACGTCGACGAGGAACATTCTTTTCTTATCGGTCATCCCGACCGTCTCCTCTACGACTCTAAAGGCAATTTGGTCGCGGGGCTGGAGATCAAAACATCCAACGTCGCCAATTCAAAAAATTGGGGAACTGAATACACGGATTCAATCCCCGCGAATTATCTCATCCAATGCCAGTGGTACGCGGGTTTGGCGAAGCTCCCGGAATGGCTTGTCGCCGTCGCGTTTGTGGACGACTGGGGAAAAATCAGATTCTACCGCGAATACAAGGTTGTCGCGGATAACGAATTGTTTAACGCTCTTCGGGGATGCGCCGTCAAATTCTGGCGCGACAACGTCCTCGCGGGGGTCGCTCCGGCGCTAGATCGGGTTGACGCGACAACGAAAAGATGGATTGTCGAGAAATTCCCCGCCAATACGGAAGAAATGGGAATCGCGACGCAAGCCGAGGAACAGCTCTTGGCGCGGCTCATCGAAAGCAAGGATTTGCTAGAAAAAGCCCAACAAAAATACGAACGGTGCGAAGCCGAGGTTAAAAAGGCGATTGGAAACCGCGATGGAATCTCCTCTGAAACCTTTGGGAAGGTCACGTGGAAATTGTCCAAAGGCTCCTCTCGCGTCGACTATAAGGCCGTCTGCGACGAGCTCAACCCGCCGAGCGAACTCCTCAAAAAGCATACAAAGGAAGTTCAGGGAACGCGTCGTTTTATCACTTCTGGAATGAAAATCAGCCTCTAAATCTATTAGGAGAAAACAATGAACGATATTCAAACTTCTATCAATCAGAGCTCCGCTCTTGTCCAGAATCCTTTTGGAACCCTGGAGCCTAAAACGGCCAGCTACTCATCCACTCAGGCCGTCTCTCATGAACTTGCCGAAATGCAGGCTCAGATATACCTTGCCAAACAATTCCCACGGAATCAGATGGAATCGACCGAACGTATCCTCACCGCCTGTCAGCGTCCGGGCCTTGCCAACGTCGCGGTTTACTCCTATGCGAAGGGGGGAACGGATATTTGCGGCCCGTCTATCCGCCTTGCGGAGGAAATCGCCCGAAACTGGGGGAACATTGAATGCGGGTGGAATGAAGTCGAGAGAGAGGACGACCGGAGCAAGGTCAGAGCCTTTGCGTGGGACAAGGAGACAAACGTTCTCAAATCCCTGATCTTCTATGTCCCCCACTACCGGACGACCAAACGGGGAACGACCCGTATCACCGACGAGAGGGATATTTACGAACACTTGGCGAACAACGCCTCTAGGCGGTTGAGAAATTGTATTTTGGCGTTAATCCCCGGCGACGTGGTGGACGCGGCTGTCGAACAGTGCCAGAGGACGATGGCAACGAACATTGATCTCTCCCATGAGTCAATAAAGAAATTGGTCGAGGCTTTTGTTCCTCTGGGAGTCACGAAAGCGCAAATTGAAAAGCGTATCCAACGCAGAATAGAAACGATTACCCCCGCTCAGTTCATCAAAATGCGTGAAATCTATGCTTCAATCAAAGACGGTATGAGTTCAGCCGAAGATTGGTTTGAAACCAGTAAAGAGGCGGAGGAGCAAATCAAGGCTCCGCAAGCGGAGCAAACAAAAGCGACAGGGGCGCTCAAGGAAACGATTCTAAATAACTCTAACCTTGTCGGCGATCCTGTCGAAGAAGCTCCGGCAAAAGAAAACAAGCCAAAGGAGAAGGCTCTGACCAAAAAGCAACAGGAGGAGCTAAGCCAATTCGAGACGTTCAAACAACGCGTCGCCGAGGCCGCAAAGAAGGCGGAGCTCAACAGTATCGCCGACGAGGTCATCAGCGCCGATATTGACGCGAAATTGAAAGACGCGTTATACAAGGTCATTGACAAACGTTATCAAGAGCTCTGACGTCAGTTCTTACAAGAGAATCCTCCGCTTTTCTTCGCGGGGGATTCTCCTCCAATTCTTTTTTCGCTTGAATTTGTTGTCTTTTTTAGGTAGTTTCTATTTTGGGATATGGTGAAGTGAAGGATAGTCGTATGGCCTCTGTTGTTGAATTAAAGCGTAAAGACGGTAGAGTGGCGTATTCATTGCGGTACGCTAAGAACGGGGTGAAAAGCTCTATTTCGTTTGACTCCTCATACAGCCGTGAGGAAGTTGACGAAATCGCTAGAATCATTGAGAAGATTCTTCTGGCAGAAAAGAAGGGCGAATATTTAGACCGCCACTCTAGGATGTTTATCGAGAACGCTCCGTACGATCTGAAGCGGCGTTTCGTCAAGGCTGGATTCTCCGACGCGAAAAAATACGTCACGATAAACGACGCGTGGGCGGAGTTTATAGCATGGAAAAATTCTCAGGTTTGCGCCTCGACTCAGCTTATATGGAAACTCATAGGCGACCGTTTATTTGCGCTATTTGACAAGGATTTAGAAGTCAACTCCATTACGCCATCCGACGCTAAACACGCGCGGGAAACGCTTGCTAAGGACTATAGTGAGGCGACCATCGCGACGACGATAGGACGGTTTAGAACGTTCTGGTCTTGGACGGTTGAAAAGAGCTACGCCGACAACAACGTCTTTTTAGGAGTGAGGAAAGGGAGCGATGTAAACCGTTCCAAGGATTTTCAAATTCCACGAGAATGGACGGAGCGGATTTTGGAAGCGTGTCCATCTCAGACGTGGAGAACATTATTCTCATTCTGGAGAATCGGCGGCTTGCGACAACAGGAGCCGCTGTTGATTAAATGGAATCACGTCGACTGGGAGCGAAAAAGAATCGTCGTGCCGTCGCCAAAGACTTCTCGATATGAGGGGAGAGAGGAGCGCGTCATTCCCATGTTTCCATCCATTGAAAAGGAACTCGAGGAGAGCAGAAAAAACGCTCCTCGAAATGAGGCGTATGTGATCTATGAGAATCGGCGCAGGGGGTTTGATTCTGGATTCAAGAGAATCCTCTATTGGGCCGGGCTCGACCCATGGCCGAAACTATTCCAGAACATGAGGAGCTCACGGGAGAACGATCTGATTGAGGAAGGGTTTCCCCCTCATGTTGTCGGCGCATGGATAGGACACACAAGCAGAGTTCAAGAGCGTCATTATTTGAGAACGTTAGACTCTTTTTTTCAACGGGCGTTAGACGAGAAACTATAAAAAAATCGCGATACACCAAATGCGCGTCGCGATACACCAAACGATACACCGATTTTTCTAGCGTTCTATATGTAGCGGTTTATTTTCAAATCACTCACTACCCCTAGTTTTATGGGGCCTAATCAACCGCTAAATGTTTGCTAAATAGCCGAGGCGGGACTCGAACCCGCACGCCCATTACAGGCAGGGGATTTTAAATCCCCAGCGTCTGCCATTCCGCCACTCGGCCAGCTTTCGTAATTCTAGGATAAAAACGCCTTTTGTCAAACGCATTTTAAAAATATATTCCGAACGCGTTGAATCAACGGTCTAAAACTCTATAATACGTGCAGAATTGGCTTCAACAACAAAGTTGAAATTATCGAAGAAAGAGAGGTAATAATGATCAAGAAAATTCATTTTCTAAAGCATAGACGAGTTCTCCTGACGTCAGGTCTTTTGTCCTTGATTTTTCTCAATTCTTCATCGGTTTTTACCTTTTCCAAAGAAAGTGAAGCAATCCTTCCGACGTCGGCAGAAAAGGTTTCAATAACCCCACCAAACGCGCCCTCGCTGGCGTCGCCAAAAATGAAATGGGCCCCGTCAGACAAGGCTAAAGACCCCTCCGTTGTATATTTCGACGACTCGTTCTTCCTCTACTTCTCCGTCCCCCCGCAAGTTATTGACGGTAAATCGTACGGATGGACAATCGGCGTAGCTAAAAGTAGGGATCTTGTTGACTGGGAATATGTCAAGAATATTCTCCCGGAACAGAACTGCGCGCAACAGGGATTGTGCGCGCCTTGTGCTAAAGTTTTTGACGGAAAAGTCTTTCTCTTTTACCAAACTTATGGAAACGGTTCGAAAGACGCGATCTGTATCTCCTCCTCTTGCGATGGGATCAACTTCACCCATAACCCTAATAATCCAATATTTCGACCCCATGGAGACTGGACGAATGGAAGAGCGATTGACGCAGACGTCGTCAACTTTAAAGGAAAAACCTTTCTCTACGCGGCAACTAGGGATACAAACGGTCAAATACAGAAGTTAACAGTTGCCTCAACCGCGCTCTTACCCAAAGATTTTATGACTTCGAGACCGGAAGACTGGATTCAGAGCGCCAACTATTCCATCCTCGAGCCTGAGTTGCCCTGGGAAACCAAGTGCATTGAAGCGCCCTCGGTTATTGTTCGCGGCGACAAGCTCTATATGTTCTACGCCGGCGGGTTCAACAACGATCCCCAGCATGTTGGCGTCGCGGTAAGCGACGATGGAATCGCGTGGGAACGACTTTGGAACGTTCCCTTCATTACCAATGGCCCTTCAGGACAGTGGAACGCCTCAGAATCTGGACATCCTGGGATTTTCCAAGATCCGAATGGACAAACATGGCTGTTTTTCCAGGGGAATAATACCAACGGTAAAGATTGGTATCTCTCTAGGGTTAAAATAGACTGGAAATCAACTCAAGGCGTTGACGTTCCCGCCGTCGTTAATGAATGATCCTTCACAACAATCGAAGTAGCCTATCCAAACCTCCTTCCATGAAAAAACTAATCGTCATCCCCGCCCGTTGCAATTCCAAACGTTTTCCTAGTAAACCATTAGCGATGTTAGCAGGCAAACCAATACTTCAACGTGTTTGGGATATCGCCAACTCCGTTTGCAATTCAATCGAGGATTGTTCTGCTGTAGTAGCCACTGAGACGCCGTCGGAGAACTGCCATAGCGAGAAAATTATTGATTTTTGCCGTCAACTTCAAATTCCTGTAATAACCACCTCAAATGAGTGTCGCTCGGGTTCAGACAGAGTGTATGAAGTTGCGAAAAATCATTTCCCTTTCGCCGATATAGTCGTTAATCTTCAAGGGGACGTTCCCACCTGCCCCTCGTACTTCCTCAATAAGCTCATAGAATCTTTAGAAAATTCTCCCGAAGCAAGCGTTGCGTCCGTCTACACCGCTCTCTCTTGGGATTCATTAGACAAGCTACGAGAATCTAAAAAGGCGGCGCCTTTTAGTGGGACGACGGTTATTATCAATAAAGACAACATGGCGTTATGGTTTTCTAAAACGATCATTCCGGCCATTCGAAATGAACAAGATTATCGCTCGGCCAATCCGGAGTTGAGTCCAGTCAAACGCCATATAGGGCTGTATGCTTATCGTTTCGAGGCTCTCGAATTCTTTGCTACGGCCTCCCCTGGCGTTTATGAGTCCCTTGAGCAATTGGAACAACTCCGTTTCCTTGAGAACGGTTATCAAATCAAAATGTCTGAAGTCGTTTATCCTGAAGGACATGAACAATTAACCTCAGGTATTGATTCTCCGAATGATCTGGCACGGGCGGAACAGATCATCAAACAATTCGGCGAAATTGCGTAATTAAGACGGCAATCTCCTCCTCTTCTCCCTAGCCAAGAAATTCTTTATGAAAACCACAAAACTCATAGTTGTTAGACACGGCAAAACATTTGAAAAAGGGGATACGATTCTAAGAGTAGGATCCAAGACAGATCTTCCGCTAACCGTAGCAGGACTTCAACAAGTTCGTCAAGCGGGGCTTACTCTAAGAGAAATGGCTCTCTACCCCACGTGTTTTTTCTCAGCCCCCTTGAAGCGCACCCTTGAAACGTGCAACGAAATATCAAAAGTCTTTGATTGTCATGATTCTCCGATCATTAGGGACTTTTTGCTAGAATTTGATTACGGCCCTGACGATGGAAAACCGGAATCGGAGGTTCTAAGAAGATTAGGGCTTGAGGAGACGCGCCAATCGACAAAATTCGAAACCGACTCGTTTGACGCGGAAGAAATCGGACGTGAATCTTTGAAGAGATGGGACGCGGAAAAAAAGCTTCCTCGGGGTTGGTGCTTTTTGCAACCCCGAGTTGTCCAACTGGAACAAGATTGGATCGACTTTAGTCGAGAAATTCTTGAAAAACATCAGGGAGAAACGGTTGTCGCCGTTACCAGCAACGGTATTGCGCGATTCTCAACGGCCATTCTTCCAAGTCCGGCTCAATATCCAGAAAACCTCAAGCTCTCCACAGGAGCCTTTGGCGTCTATGAGCATAATGGAGAATTCTGGGAATTAAAAAGCTGGAATAATCGTTAGAACGTTCCAGCTACTCCACAACTCGTTTCAACAAGCTAGGTCGATCCTATTTTTCTCTACGAATAGGGTCGGCTGTTACCCTTTCAGAGGTAAGTGCGATGGGCTTAATTGTGCCGTCGTCATTGAATTCATGATATTCAATACAGATTTCACGACTATTTCCATCAGTCTCAGATAAGGGGCGTCGATGGTAAATTGCATACCATCTATCTGACGGGGTGTGCAGAACACTGTGACGCCCAGCGCCTTTCGCTACCTGAGGATCAGATTTGATAATAACGCCAATCCTCTTGTATGGTTCGCACAAAGAATCCGGGACGGCATATGCCACTTGGTAATTTGGATCAGTCCATCCCCCCTCGGATCACATGAAATAGTATTTTCCACCTTTCCTGAAAACGCAGAGGCCTTCAACATAGTGTTCAGGAGTTATTTCCCGATACATTTGTCCGCCTTTAAACGGAAGAATCCCAGTGAAATCTTCCTTGAGTCTTACAATATTGCAATGTCCCCGTCCCCGTAGATCATATGGTGTTCCCCATCGTCGTCTTGAAATACAAACAGATCGATAGGTTGCGCGTCATTCACGATTTCGTTGATAAGCGGTCTTCCGAGTAAATCTCGATACGGCCCCTCCGGCTTATAGGCAACGGCGACGCCAATTCCCCCGACTTCACCTTCATGGACGTTCGTTAGCGGCGAAGAAGAAGTAAAACTTACCTTGTTTTTCAATAATATGAAGGCGCCACATTATGCATCGCGCCCATTTTACATTTTCCGCCGTTAATCATGTTTCTTCCACGTAACCAAGTCGTCTGAAAGAAAAACAATCGAAGGAGGTCTGTTTTTCGAAGTCGACTGACCGAGTTGAAAACACCCAGTAATGGTTATCAAGAATTACGACCTCTGGATCCGCATACCAACCGGGGAAAATAGGATTCCCCGGCGTCGGTTCGTCCCCTAAAGCCAGTCCTTCCCCCCCCCGTAAAAATGTAAAATATCATAATGTAGAACTATTCGTTATCACCGCATATAGCGACGCAAACCCTTTATTCCATCCATATTCCAGTTGGAAATCGCTTTCTAAAAGAACGAATAACCACCTTTTCAAATGGACGCTTAATTCGAGTGAACCAATGCTCCTCCTCCGGAGAAATAGGAGCGACTCTAAATGTTCTCAAACCGCATAATCGTCCGGCCATGACGTCCGCAAAAATTTGATCCCCCACAAGAGCGGTTTCTTCAGGTTTGAAATTAAATTCTTTTAGCGCGCGTCTGCATCCTTTTGGAAACGGCTTGCACGCCTTTGCAACAAAGGGCAGATCAACGCGTTGGGCGAAGTTTGCGATCCTTGAACCAACGCCATTTGAAAGAAGGCATAAATTCACTCCACTTGACTTCATCAAACGTAACCAATTCCAAGCCTCTGGCGTCGGTTCTTGCTCAAGGTACCTTTTTAAAGTACAATCAACGTCGAGAAGTAGATTATTAATACCGAGCTCTCCCAGTTGTTCGGGAGTTATCTCGACAACGCTATTGATTAAAAAATGAGGATAGAAAACATTCCACATAACAGATCTTCATCCTTTTCAAAGGTAGCGATTCGGATCGCCAAAATTTTGTCAACTCGCGCGTCATGCCAAGACAGGCCGTTTTTCTCTAACCTATAATATTACAAGGAGCCAACAAGGTCTAGAAGTAACGACAGATTTAGTAGGGGTTACGCCTCCTTTTACCGCGCATTTATTGAGTCATTTCACAAGATACAGTAGGGAATTATACATTCAATGGTCAAAACCATCCAAGAGGTTTTTCGCAACTCCACGCTCATTTTTGACGGCGCTATGGGCACTGAAATTTACCGTCGTCATATCTTTACCAATCAGTGCTACGACGAACTTAATATTAAAAACAGTTCTTTAGTTCGAGAAATCTCAGAGGCTTATTGTGAAGCAGGGGCTGACGTTCTTACGACGAACACCTACGGAGCGAATCGCTTTGCGCTAGAACGTTATGGGCTGGGAGCTCAGGTAGACGCCATCAATCAGGCCGGCGTTCAAATTGCTAAAGAAGTATCTCAAAAGTCCGCCTCAACCGTCTACGTTGCGGGCTCAGTCGGTTATCCTTCTCAAGAAATTTTAGATCAAACCCCGCAAGACGAAGTTATAAACGTTTTCGCTCGACAAGTTCAGGTCTTGGCGGAAAGCGGAGTTGATTTTATCATTTTTGAATCTCAACCTTCAAGGGAGTCCGCAGAAATAATGGTACAAGCGGTTGAAGAATCAGCCGTATCCGTACCTTTCATCATTTCTTACGGCCTGGACGCCCAGTTGTATCAATCTCCCCACACACTGGAATCCAGAGCTCAGTATTACTCCACATTGTTCGAAAAATTTGAGGGAGCAAAGACTCAACCTTTTGCTTGGGGGTTAAATTGCATACTTGGGCCGTCGGAAATGCTTGACGCTGTTCAAGAGGTTGTCAAAATTCTCAAGTTGCCTCTAGTTGTTCAACCCAACGCGGGGTCTCCCAAAGCCTTTGAAGGGCGCCTTCTTTACTACAGCTCTCCTGAATATTTAGCGGCCTACGCAATGCGCTACGTTGATCTCGGCGCCGCGGCTGTCGGGGGTTGTTGCGGAACAACTCCTGAAGAAATTGCTGAAATTGTAAAGAGGGTAAAACCAACCACTAAAAGTCGACGCGCTCAGGTTATCCTATTGAACGCGGAACCGTCGGTCAAAGAACAAGAAGAGGCGCCCATCGAATCGCGTAGTAAACTAGCAAGTAAGCTTTGCTCGGGACAATGGGTTCAATCCGTTGAAGCAATTCCTCCATGCGGTTACGACCTTACCGATTTCATTACGAAAAGCCGAAAGCTTAAAGACGCGGGGGTCGACGCGGTCAACTTACCTGACGGACCGCGCGCGTCTGCGCGCATATCGTCGATGATCGCCGCTCAGCGCGTTTTGGAAGTCGCGCAAATTGAACCAGTCCTCCACGTTTGTACTCGAGATCGTAATCTCATCGCGTTGCAAGCCGACTTAATCGGTTGCGCGGCGATCGGAGTCAACAACCTTCTCTTCATAACCGGCGATCCTCCAAAACTTGGAAATTATCCCAATGCGACGGGGGTTTTTGACTGCGACGCCATTGGGTTGTGTTCTTTGCAAGCGCGGTTAAATAAAGGAATCGACTTAGGCGGCAAACCAATTTTACCGCCAACGAAGGCGTTTTTTGGCGTCGGATTTGATCCTTCAGCTATCAATCGAAACCAGGAGATTGAACGACTTAAACGCAAAATAGAAGCTGGCGCCTTATTTGCCGTAACCCAGCCCGTTTTTGATCCAGACGTGTTGTTATCGTTCCTGGACGCGTGTAACGAAGTAAAAATTCCAGTCATCGCGGGCGTCTGGCCTTTTGTCAGCTACAGGAACGCGCTCTTCATGCGAAAAGAGGTTCCCGGCGTCGTCGTTCCAAACTCCATAATGAACAGAATGGAAAAGGCAAGCAACGGTACAAAGGAAGATCAAATCGCAGTCGGAATAGACATTGCTCGCGAATCTCTCGAGCGTTTACGTCCCTATATTCAAGGTGTACAAGTTAGCGCGCCTTTAGGAAGAATTGACGTGAGTTTGAGGACGCTTGGTCTGTAAACTTGTATAAATTATCAGCTTCCAGCTTGTATAGTAATAACCCTACAAGCGTAAATTGTAGTCGTCTTAAAAGGAGACCTTTATGAATAGAAGAGACTTTTTTCTTGGGGTAGCTTTGTCAACTACAGGGATCACCCTTGGAAGCGATTCGCAGACGGATAATCCTCGTAGCTTCATCTTACTCGAATATTTTTACGCTGAGGACAAAGATAAACGCGATAAGCTCGCGCAAAAATTTGACTCGAAATTGATCCCATTACGTCATGAAATTGGTTTCCAAAAGATTGGTATTTTTACCTTGCATGACGAACTCATGAAAAACGAGAAGGATCCAAGCCTCGCAAAATTCAATTCCGCTGTCTTTGTTGTTCAAGCGACTGATTCTGCCGATCTTCTCTTGAACTATCAAGACTGTAGCATGCAGAAAGCAAGTCTGTTCAACCTCGTCAACGATCTCGATTTCATCGACGAAGAGATCGTCGCTATGCGCTCTTTTCCCTCTGTTCCGGGAATTATGACGCCATACGACAACAAAGAAAGGGTTCTTCAACTCCGAACGTATAATTCTCCCAATTACGACAGGAACGCCATGAAAGAAGCGATGTTCGAAGAGGGAGAACTCGATTTATTCAAAAATAGCGGAATGTTGCCCGTTTTCTTCGGAAGAACGCTCATTGGTTCTATGGCGCCTAATATCACGTATATGCTAAGCTTCCCCAACAACGAGGCTCGACTTGAGGGATGGAAGAAATT
>CAVGEG010000035.1:17954-24083 GCA_963628165.1 Paratractidigestivibacter sp.
CAACGTAGAAATTTTATCAAACAATCATTAGCGGGTTTCGGCGCTGTCGTTGCCTATGGCGGCGTCAAAACTCCTTCAGCTTTTTCGACGCCTGAGGAAGGTTCGTGTTCCCCCAGAAAGAACCCGTTTTCAACAGATCCAAACGCCCAAGTTCTTTTAACCTCTGGAGTCAAAACCTCAAGAATAGGTTTTGGAACGGGCATGTCTGGCTATCAACGCTCCGCACAACTCACGAGAATGGATCGAACAAAAGCAGTAGCGCTCCTGAATCACGCTTACGACCGTGGTATTCGTTTCTACGATTGCGCAGACCTGTATGGCACGCATGAGATTGTCTCAACAACGTTTAAAGACAAGCCGCGCGACAGTTACACGCTGACGTCAAAAATTTGGATTCACGGCGGTGGAATTCCAGAAAAGGAACGTCCTTCGGCAGACGTTGTCGTAAAACGGTTCTTAAAAGAATTGAACACTGATTACATCGACGTTCTACAACTCCATTGCATGATGAAGCCGGATTGGAGCGATGAGTTACAATCCTATCGCGACGATCTTGAACGTTTGAAAGAACAAGGGTTGATACGTTCGCATGGCGTGTCATGCCATTCTATTGGCGCGATCGAGAAAGGCGCTGTCGATACCTGGGTCGACGCTATGCATATTCGTCTTAACGCGACGGGCGCAAGAATGGACGGCTCCTTCGAGGACAACGTCGCCGCTGCTAGACTCGCCCAGGAAAATTCTAAGGGCATTATCTGCATGAAGTTAATCGGCGAGGGAACGATTAAAGACAAGGATCAGCGTCTTGCCTCGCTTGAAAAAGTCGTCGAAGCGGACGTCGTCGACGTCTACATTGTCGGTTTCGAAGAAATCTGGCAAGTGGACGAATTCTATGATCACATGGAAATCGCCCTTAAAAAAGCAGAAGAGCAAAGAGGTTCTGCTGTTTGAACGACAGAAATAAACTCTTAACGCGGGGAAAGGCTACGGTCTTTCCCTTTTTTTTCAGACCTTATATTGGAGAGTCGCTGTTTATCTCATTATCTTTCAATTAGATAGGCGCCGTCGTCACCTGACGATTCCTCCCAATAACAATAAAAGAACGTAGCAACCCGCAGGCTACTACGCTTTTAACAGACTGTTCTCAATGCAACTCAGACGAGCTTCGTAATGCCAGGCTCGCCAATCTCATAGTTGCCGTTTTCATCCCTACTCGCTGGAGAAGGACTATCAAGACGCAAATCGTCAATATTAGGAACAAGTTCACGCTTGGAGTTCATAACGGATTCCATGGTGACGTAATCGCCAGTCTCCATAGCGGTGCGTCCCAAGATCGCCGTGCGCGTCGCGTCAATCGCGTACTGAACTTCATTCCAGGGGTCGTTATTACGAATAGCCTTAAAGAGAAGATCATGTTCGGTCTGATACGAATCGTTACTCGGAGATTCAGGCTTCCAAATCGCCTTACGAGTACGAACGTCGCGCATGTCGGTTCCTTCATAGATAGCGGGTTCTCCAACGCCTTCACCCAATTGCGCGCAACCCTTGGTTCCTTGAACGTTCGCTTGGAACATACCCCAACAGTTCGGAACCGTGCGGGTATGAAGATTCATGCGGCGACCGTCTTTGAAGACGTATTCGATAGCGCCGCAATCGATAAGTTGATCTTGAGCGCGACGCATACCCTGGTCATGTTTGTTGACAATACGACCGCCAGAACCGAAAGCGGCGATCGGATAGTCGTCCATGCACCAACAGCAGATATCGATATTATGGATCAACGCGTCAACAATAAAACCGCCGCTTGTCCAGTCGAAGCAGAAGATATTGCTAATTTCGTTTTGAAGATCGGAATAACCTTCGTGCAAGTTCAGCATGTGAGGCCCCTGAAGACGATAGACCCACGTCGTCAGGACGTCGCCTAATTTACCGTCGCGGATCGAGTTCACGGTCTCTTCAGTGCGTAAGTAGTGACGGTTGTTCAAACCGACGCCAACTTGAATACCCTTTTTCTTCGCGATCTCGTTAGCAGCCTGAAGTCTCTTCAAACCGGGAATATCAACGCCAAGAGGTTTTTCAGCAAAAATGTTAATGTGCTTTTTGTGGGTTGCGGCGTATTCAAAGGTTATGGGGCGGAAACCTTGAGGAGTCGTCAAAACGACGACGTCTCCGTCGTCCAAGCAGTCGATGGCCTGCTGATAGCCGTTCAAATCATGAAAAACACGATCCTTGCAGTCGACGCGATCTTCGCCATGGGTATCGATAACGCCTTGGACGGCAGACTTGGCGCGATGCTCGAAGGCGTCGGCTACCGCGTACAATTTCGTGTTAGGATCCGCGTTAAGAGCTTGTCGAATAGCGCCATTTCCACGACCGCCGCAACCAATCCAAGCGATCTTAATTGTGTTATTTTCGGCGGCATGAACGCGCGGACTGGAAGCTAAACTGGGAAGAGCTGCCGCCGTTGTCAGAAGTCCGGTAGATTTCAAAAATGAACGACGAGAAACATTACTCATTTGTAAACTCCTTAATAGCCAAGCTATCAACGCCGCTGAGTCAGGCTAGGCTCATTCTATTTTAATCCAGGTTGAATCAAGCTAGGCTCATTTTACACTTAATCCAGGAGACAAAAACTGTCAACCTTGCTTTGATTCTACCCTATCGTTAATCCTAAAACAAGACGGAAAAGCAAATTTTAATTATTTGTCTCGTTCCTCGAGCCTTATTGACTTTCCCATCCGCGTGACGCAAAATGGGCGAAATGGGGGTCTGTAAAAATATAACAGGAGACAGGTGGCAAAGTGAATCTAGATAAACAAACTAGACGTAGTTTTTTAAAGCAAACCCTTGCTAACGCTTCTCTTTTAGCGATTTCTTCAAGCTTCGCAGAGACTTCTCATCTGGCGAATGCAAGCGAGGAAAACTCCTTATGGAAGAAGCTCCCACGATGGAGAGGATTTAATCTTTGCGAAAAATTTACCCTTCATCAGAATAGCCCCTTCCATGAAAGCGACTTCCAAAACATCAGCGACCTCGGGTTTAATTTTGTTCGCCTTCCGATGGATTACAGAACGTGGATAACAGAGGGTAGTCTTCTCGATTTCAAAGAATCCACTTTTGCAGAAATAGACCAGGCGATCGAATTCGGAAAAAAGTATGGGATTCATGTCTGTTTAAATTTCCATCGAGCTCCGGGATATACCGTGAATACGCCCCCTGAATCTAAGTCTATTTGGAAAGATGCGGAAATTCTTGACATTTGTAAAACTCACTGGCAAACCTTCGCAAAACGCTACAGCGGAATTTCCAGCAACGATCTTAGCTTTAACCTTTTCAACGAACCCGCGGGATGTGCGGAGGAGGACTACAAACGAGTCGTCGCAACAATTCTACAAGGTATTAGATCAGAAGATCCCAACAGATTGGTGATATGCGACGGATTAGATTGGGGAGCGAAGCCGTGTCATTCCCTCCGAGAACTCCAAGTTGCTCAAGCGACGAGAGGCTATACCCCGATGGAAATATCTCACTGGGGAGCTAATTGGGTAAATAGTAAAGATTTCCCTCTTCCTCAATGGCCCATGGTCACGTTCAACGCGCTCGTCCCATCCACTGGAAAAAGAGAAATGCCTGAACAACTTCGTTTACCCCTGACTTTGACCGGTGATTTTAAAGATTTCTCTGAATTGAAGTTCGTTGTAAAACGAGTCTCGAATCGAGCAGATCTTGTCGTTAAAATCGACGGTAAAGAAAACTTCCGAAAGATATTTGTTTGCGGCCCCGGCGAAGGCGAATGGAAAAAAGCTCAATATGTTGATGAATATAAAATCTATGCGAACGAGTACGACATGGAGATTGCTCTTCCGCTTCCTCCTAAGGCTCAAACAATAGAAATTCTGGTGGAATCAGGCGACTGGCTCACAATATCGAAAATCGCGTTATGCCGACCTAATTCTCCAGAAGTCGCCGCGATCGGATCTGTCAACTGGCAAGCGACGGAGCAAACAACCTTGCAACTCGTATCGGACGACGCTGGCCCTCGTCTAATGGGAGGCGCCGTTAAGGATAAGAACTGGCTCAAAGAGAATCAAATAAAACCGTGGCTGAAATTGACCCAAACCGGCGTCGGCGTCATGGTTGGTGAATTTGGCGCATATAACAAGACCCCGCACGACATTGTCCTAGCTTGGTTGGAAGACCAACTATCCAATTGGGCTGAATGTGGTTGGGGATGGGCCTTGTGGAATTTCCGCGGTAGTTTTGGAATCGCTGACAGCGGTAGAACGGAAGCTCAATACAAAGAATGGCGCGGTCTTAATATTGATGAGAAAATGCTAGCTCTTCTTTCCAGATACTAATGCCTAAAACGCCTATGTCACACTTTCGCTTTGATTCATTACTGAACCTTCGGAAGGCAGAATGCAAGCAAAAGCAAAGCGTTCTTGCGGAGATAAAAAAACAGTCGTTGTCGCTACAAGAAACGCTTAGGAAGCTCGACGAACAAAACGCAAACTATCAACGAGAATTTCGGATGAACTGTCAAAATGGGTCGATTGACGCCATTGAGCTACAGCGTTATCACGAAAACAAACTAAAATGTTCGCAAGAACGTCAGCGAATCGCCGAGCTCCTAAACGAACTTCAGAATCAGGAAGATCAAGCAAGGAATGAATTGAATTCAGCGCTTCAAGGCTTAAAAACCCTAGAAACCTTGAAAGAAAAGGACAACGCTAAGAAAGCGGTTGAATTCAAAAGACAAGAATATCGAAAAACAGACGAGCTGGCGATTCAGAAAAAAGCGACGGAAACCCAGCGGTCTCTTCCCTCCGAAAAAAACGAAGCCTCCTGAAAATTTTCAGGGGACTTCGTTCACCCGATGCTTTTAGTTATCAAACTCGATGTCGTCGAGTGTTAAATTCGAATAATCTTTTCCTCCGCCAAGTTCCAGTTCTTCCAAAGAGGCGCCTTTTTGCCTCTGTATTTCCCACGTTTTTGGCATGGCGCGCACCTGCTTAGACACCCCAGCGCGTTCCAGTAAGGACTTCTCAAAAACATTAGAGTCAAGAGTTTCTGGAGGAACATCCCCGTCGGCGCCATTTTCGACTGGGTCATATCGCAAACAATACTCATGTTTAGCGAAGGAAATCCGAGAATCAGGATCCACGCGCTTATCGCGAGTTTTAAACCCATTTACTTTCGTTCCGTTAGTGCTTCCAAGATCTTCAACATACCAGTACCCTTTCGAAAGGATCATACGGCAATGCTTCCCTGAAATATCGGAAAACCGTAAAACGACGTCGCTTTTCTCACTTCTTCCAACAACAACTTCCTTTTTACGAAGCGGTATTTCGTCGCCGCCTCGGCAGGGTTCTAAAATTCCTAACATATTTTTTCCTTCATTAACCGTCAATCAACAACCGGAGTAATACGCAGACGTTCAAAAGTTAATACGGCGTCTTCACGATATCCTGAAAATCGCCATTCGAATATTATACTTACATGGAAATCATGGACAACGAAAATCCCGGCTTAAATTTCGGCCAATTTATAACATTCTTTAAGCTTTCCCTTGAAGGACTTGCGGAAAATTCCAAAGAGGGTATCTTGATACTTGAGTTGTTGTGAGTTCCTGGCTTTCTTCAGTAGGTTCAGCTTATTGATGTTAGATACAAGAAACGCCGGGAGAGATCTCTTCATGGGATTAGGCAGCTTGAATTAATCGTTGAGCTCAAGAAATTAAGGAGCAAAGAGTGTCTCAGATCGAAAAAAAGGAAACAAATTCAAACTTTGACAACGCAGTAAGAATGACGGACGGTTCAAGCATTATCGTCCAGACCCTGATAAACTGTGGCGTTAAGTACGTCTTTGGTTATCCTGGAGGCGCAACGATTCCTCTTCACCAAGCCTTCACGCGCTATCGCGACCAGATAAGGGTGATTCTCCCCCGTCATGAACAAGCATGCGGTTTCGCGGCTCAAGGCTACGCGCGTTCTACGGGCGAAGTTGGCGTCTGCACCACAACTAGCGGTCCCGGCGCGACGAACATTATCACGGCGATTGCGGACGCAAAACACGATAGCGTTCCCATTGTCATCATTACGGGGCAAGTTGCGCGTAATACAATCGGGG
>CAVGEG010000035.1:24093-29060 GCA_963628165.1 Paratractidigestivibacter sp.
TTTCAGGAGACCCCGATTACTGAAGTTTGTAGATGCATCACGAAGCATCACTATCTAGTTGAAAAGCCAGAAGATCTAGCGCGCGTCGTAGCGGAGGCCATTTACGTCGCGAAGTCTGGACGACCTGGACCTGTCCTTATCGACGTTCCTAAGGACGTTTTAATTGGTCAATGCTTCCCCGATTATTCGCAAAAATTTAATCTCCCAGGATATACGGAGACCACTTCCGTCAATACGGAAGTTCTCGACGAGATTGTTAAGAGACTTAATAGCGCCACGTCTCCTCTTATCCTGTCTGGAGGTGGGATCAGTCTTTCGGGCGCAAACGACCTTCTCCGACAAATCGTTGCCAAGACGCACGTTCCTGTCTGCACGACAATGCCGGGACTTGCGAGTTTTCCCCGCGATAACGAACACTGCATCGGCATGGCTGGAATGCACGGAACTTACTGCGCTAATAAAGCGTTGAGGGAATGTAACTTCCTGCTTGTTCTCGGCGCTCGTTTTAGCGATCGTATCGCCGCCATTCCTTCCAAGTTTGCTCCTCATGCGTATATCGCTCATTTTGACGTCGACCCTTCCGAGTTCAATAAGGTAAAAAAGGTCAACGCCGTCGTTTGCGGGGATTTGAAGCTGACGTTGAAAAGTTTCCTAGATCGCTTAGATCTTCATATAGAACCTAAGGATCGTCCTCAATGGAAAGAGCAACTGTCGTCTTGGACGAGCGCGCATCCTGTTACTTTTGTAAGATCGAAAATCGAGGTTGAAGAGGATCTTCCTATTGCTCAGGAATCCATTGCCGAGCTATCGAAAGCGACGCAGGGCCAAAATGTGATTATCACCACAGGGGTTGGACAGCATCAACTTTGGACGACGCTCTTCTATCACTTCAACAATCCCCGTTCGTGGCTCTCTAGTACCGGTTTGGGGACGATGGGATTTGGACTTCCGGCGGCTATGGGCGCTAAGATCGCTCATCCTGAAGCCAATGTCATTGCTATTGAAGGCGACGGAAGCCTTCAAATGAATATTCAAGAAATGGCAACATGCGTGACTGAACACATCCCCGTCAAGCTCCTCCTCGTTAACAATCAGCATCTTGGCAACGTTGCCCAATGGGAAGATATGTTTTTCAAGGGGAACAGAGGAAACACCTACCTTGGCGACGTCAACGACAAAGAGAATATAGGACAAGGCGACGGATACCACGTCAAGCGTTATCCTGATTATGTAGGAATTGCCAAAGCCTACGGTTGGGACGCAGTCGCAGTTGAAAAGCGTTCTGAATTTCCCAGGGCTCTTCAGCTCATGTTAGAGAGTCCGCGTCCATTTATGATAGACCTGCGCATTCCTTACTGCGAGCATGTTTTACCCATGATTCCTCCTGGGAGAACGGTTGAAAACATCGTTCTGAATTGAAATGGCGTACCCCCTTTAGTTCCTGGTCAACTAAAGGGGGGATTTGATTTTATCTGACTAGAAGGCGCGGCTTCAACGAATAGCGTCTTTCATGCTCTTGACATATTCAGCGACATGTTGAACGCTGTTCTCTCCGTATTTTTCCACTATCCTCATAATTGCAGATCCAACGATGACTCCGTCTGCATACTGCGACATTTCCTTGGCCTGTTTAGGCGTAGAAATACCAAAGCCAATCGCGGTAGGAACCTTCACGCTTTTTTGAACGACTTCCATAATGGACGCAAGATCTGTTTTGATCTCGCTACGGACGCCCGTCACGCCAAGACTTGAGACCACGTAAAGAAACCCCTTTGCATCCTTACTAATCATCTCCAAACGATTGACCGAAGTCGGCGCAACTAACGAGATAAAATCGAGTCCATAGTTTTCAAAGCTAGGAGAAAACTCCTCTTTTTCCTCATATGGGACGTCTGGTAAAATCAGCCCGTCGACGCCAACTTCCGCGCTTTTTCTCGCGAACTCTTCGATTCCATACGAATATATCAGGTTGGCGTAGGTCATGAATACGAGAGGAACGTGAACGTCTTTACGCAACTTTTCAACGAGAGAAAAGATCGTGTCCGTTGTAATTCCCCCTTTAAGCGCGCGCACGTTCGCCTCCTGAATAACAGAACCCTCCGCCACTGGATCTGAAAAGGGAATTCCAAGTTCCACTAAATCTGCGCCATTGTCTACCGTTGCTTTAACTAACTGAGCAGTAATTTCCAAATTGGGGTCGCCGCAAGTTATAAATGGAATAAACGCTTTTCCATTACTGAAAGCTTCCTGAATTTTACTCATCGATATTCTCTCCTCGGTAACGTGCAATAGCGGCGCAGTCCTTATCTCCGCGACCAGATATAGTGACGACCATGATTTTATTTTTACTCATCGAAGGGGCGGCTTTTAGAGCATACGCTACGGCGTGCGCCGATTCGATTGCCGGAATAATACCTTCTGTTCGACTCAACAGCTCAAAAGCGTCGACCGCTTCATTGTCGGTGATGGGAACATACTTGGCTCGCCCGATAGAATGCAAGTACGCATGTTCGGGACCAATTCCAGGGTAGTCTAAGCCCGCGGAAATTGAATAGACGGGGGCAATTTGTCCAACTTCATCCTGGCAAAATAGGGATTTCATACCATGGAATATTCCCATTCTCCCAGTGTTAATCGTTGCGGCAGTTTCGAAGGAATTCACATCGCGTCCACCCGCTTCACATCCGATTAATTCGACGCCCGGATCATCTATGAAATGATAAAAAGAACCGATCGCATTCGACCCGCCGCCGACGCAAGCGGTCACGGCGTCGGGAAGACGCCCTTCCTGTTCCAACATTTGAAATTTGATTTCACGAGAGATCACGGATTGAAAATCTCTAACAATCGTTGGGAACGGATGCGGGCCCATGACCGACCCCAGACAATAATGGGTGTCATAAACACGACTTGTCCACTCGCGCATTGTTTCAGAAACGGCGTCTTTTAAAGTCCCTGTTCCAGATTTTACGGGGACGACAGTCGCTCCCAGTAGCCTCATTCGATAAACGTTCAAGGCTTGGCGTTTCGTATCCTCCTCGCCCATGAAAACAACGCATTCCATATTCATGATCGCAGCGGCGGTAGCGGTAGCCACGCCATGCTGCCCCGCGCCTGTTTCCGCAATCAGACGAGTCTTCCCCATCTTCTTTGCAAGAAGCGCCTGTCCAAGAACATTGTTGATTTTATGCGAACCGGTGTGGTTGAGATCTTCTCTTTTCAAATATACCTTGGCTCCGCCTAGTTTCTCCGTCAAAGCCTTCGCATAATACAACAAAGACGGTCGCCCCGCATAGGTATTAAACCAGAACTCTAACTCTTTATTGAACTCGACGTCATTCTTATAGTGATTGTACGCGTCCTCTAGCTCGATTACCGCGTTCATCAGTGTTTCGGGAATATATTGTCCCCCGAATTCACCAAATCGTCCTTTTTTGTTTTCACTCATATCTCACCTTTTATAAAGACTTTTCACAGAATATTGCTAAAATTTGACGTCACGAACAAGCTCCACGACTTTTTCCATTTTATGAAAATCCTTTACTCCGTTTGTCTCAACGCCAGAACTAACGTCGACGCAATATGGCTTCAACCTTGACAATGCGCTCCCGATATTGTCAGGAGACAAACCACCTGCCAAAAAGTAGGGACGCTCTATCCCAGAAACGAAATCCCAATTAAAGGCCTGACCTGTGCCGCCATTACCGTTGTCAAGGAGGACAAAGTCGGCGTTGGACTCATTCGCAGAACTGCAATCGGCCTCCGAATCGACCCTATATGCCTTGACGATCGTCACATTCCCAAGAGCGCTCTTTAAAGAATCAATATATTCGGAACTTTCTGCGCCGTGTAATTGAACAACGTCTATGACTTTCTGTCTGACGCAATGCACAACCTCAGACAACGGGGCGTTAACAAAAACTCCAACGACAGAAATAGACGGGAGCAATTCCCTTTTAAATTCTTCCGCCGTTTGTAGCGATATTCTTCGTCTGCTTCGTTCAGCAAACACAAATCCTACATAGTCCGGAAGTAATTTATTAGCGAAACTGATCTCTTCAAGCCTTGTAAGTCCGCAAATTTTAACTTTAACGCTCATTTCCCCTTAGTTCCGCCAACATCTTCCGTTTATCCTTTGCTTTCATCAGGGCCTCCCCGACGAGGACGGCGTCTACACCAACCTTTTCCAGTCTTTCAACGTCGCTCCGTTGCTTAATCCCGCTTTCAGCCACGAAAAGCGCGCGCTTTCCTACTCGATTGCGTAGTTTTACACACGTTTCCATGTCGACAGAGAAGTCTCTTAGATTTCTATTATTAACCCCAATGAGTCGAGCGCCCGCGTTAATCGCTCTATCCACTTCCACAGGATCGCGAGTTTCCACAAGAGCCGACAGGCCGAGTTTTTCGCTTATCTGCAAGAAGAAGCGGAGTTGTTGGTCGTCTAGAATCGCGCAGATCAAAAGAACCGCGGAAGCGCCAAAGATTTTCGCTTGATACAACATGTATTCGTCAATTACAAAATCTTTACGAATGCATGGGATCGATACGTTATGAGCTATTTCAAATAAATACTCGTCCTTACCAAGGAATTTAGAAGGCTCCGTGAGCACGCTTATGCATTCAGCCCCTGCCGATTCATATTCCTTAGCAATCTGAAGATAAGGGAAAACTGGATCGATCAAGCCTTTAGACGGAGACGCCTTTTTACATTCGCAGATAAAGGCAAGTCGTTCGAGACCAAGAGCCTTTTCAAAAGCGAATTCTTCAAGCGTTGCGTCTGTCTGAAGCGCCATACTCTTTATTTTATCGAGAGGGACGTCTTCATTCCAAACAACGAGGCGCTCTCGGGTGGCGTCAACTAGCGTCTTTAAAATACTATCCATCTTCTTTCCTTACAATCTTTGAGACGTTGATACAAAGCGATCTAACTCTTGAAGCGCTTTTCCCGAATCAATCAATTCAAACGC
>CAVGEG010000036.1:0-734 GCA_963628165.1 Paratractidigestivibacter sp.
GTTTGGGACAGTTCCTCACGGAACGTCCGTCGTAAAAAAGGCTTATCTTCAATATGAAGGTCGTCCCGATTGGGCGTTGACAGGTATCCAGAAAAATATTCCGGACGTCAAAGCGGAAGCACGAGAAGCTCGCCGTACTGACACAGGCGTGCTCTACGAAATTCTGGTTGAACTGAAGAATACGGCACCGTCTGGATATATTAACGATCTATTAAAATTTCAAACGAACGAACCCAATAGTGTAAATTCGTCGATATTTCTTCCGATCAAAGGTCTAGTCATAGAGCCTCTCTGCGCTAAACCTTCATTTTTACAACTTGGGGTTTTGTCCAGCGGCTCTAAAATCACCAAAAACGTCGTTGTTAGCGCGTCGTTTCCCTTCAAAATTCTCCAAATCAACTCAGACGAATCGCGATTTTCTGGAGTCAAAACAAACCTGAAAAGAACTGTCCACGTTATCCCTGTTACTTTCCAGGCAGGCGCCAAACCAGAAGAAATCCGTGAAAAACTCGAGATTGTCACAGATCTCAAGGGAAAGAACGGTCAACTCCAAAAAATCGAAATTGACGTCATTGGCGTCGTGATCGATGATAAAGAGTCTAACGAAGAGTAGCGTTCTCTTTGCCCAATAAGAATAACGCAAACGTCTCTTCAAAAGAAAAACGTTATCGCCTATCTGACGCAATCCTACGAATAGACGTTGTTCAACGCTTTACCCTCCAAATATTTTACAG
>CAVGEG010000036.1:744-4684 GCA_963628165.1 Paratractidigestivibacter sp.
ACGTTAGGAATAGCCAATATCTTTTATTTTTACCGGCTAAAAAGAAATCCGTCGTTGGCGAAACGAGCGCTCGTTGCAACATCTCAGCGCGCTATTTCTGTGAAGCTGAGAGCCCGCCTATCCTGTTAATCGATGCGATACGATTGATAAACGTTTAAGTACAGGCACATTCTTTTCCAATAAATTTGACTTATAAGCAATACCCTATCGACGCCAAAATGCTCTTTCTTCTCTCCATAAAATAGATTATATAGAACCGAGAGGATTGCGGACGCCTGATAGGGTACAGCTCAAACAAACTCTATCAGCTTCCGTTACTTTCACCATGTCGTTTGAGAAAAAACAGCGTTTATTGGTTAAAATATTTGAAGTGGATAGTTCCGTTTGGGGGATTCAATGAAACGTTCAGCGCTTCAGTGCATCGCGGGGTTTGTTGGAGCGATACTCATTGTTATTGGAGTTGTTTGGACTTGTAAGCAGCTCAGCTCGCCAACGCAACTTAACGCCGCTCAGGATAAAGCAGCCCCGCGCATGAGCGCTTCTCGCCCGGAGACGCTGAGTCAAAGGTATTCCTTGTCGTCAACGTCAGAAAGCGACGCTCGCGCGAATAGAAAAGGGACGATTGGGAGCGTATCTCTTGAGACGCCCTCGTCGATAGACTATTCAGACCTTAGCGACGCCTCTTCCCAAACCCAAGGCTCCTCTTTAGAACTACAGCCGCCAACCGCCGGCGCTCCTGAACCTGGATTAGGCAATGAAATGGATTTTTTCGAGGGAGTTGCAGAAGAAAAATACTCGGAACAGGGAGAATTTCCCGCGGTAAGCTCTCTATCTCTCCTTTCCTCAGACGACGTCCCCCTGGTCGATACGCCTATCCCCCTCCCCACCTCTAATGTACAGAATCAATTCGTAGACGAAGGTCAGAACTCCGCCATTCCCGCTACGCTTCCGACCTCGAGTCTATCCCTTCAACCTCTCGAAGACCACGTCGCTTCCGAAGTCCCTTCTCCAGAAGACCCGCTTGCTCCCATCGAAGACGACGCGTTTGAAGTAGAACCGGACGCGCTATCCACCCCCTCGTTGTTAAATCAGCCTCAGTCGGCGAAGGGGAACGTCTCTCCCTCCCAAGACGCGCTATCTCCTCTAGACGCGAGGCCTACGCCGATCCCGTCTTCCTCCAACGAAAAAAAGTCAAGCGAGTCGAACGCTCGTAATAGTCGATCGAACAATCTTTTGGATTATCTTTTCTCCGCGTTGTCAACCGAAAGGAAACCGAAAGATTCGTCCCTTGAAGGTCCTCAGAATGGGCAAGTAACAATCGAAAAGCTTGTGCCCCCCGAAGTTCAAACCAATCAACCGACGGTCATTACGATTAAAGTCAAGAATAATGGTTCGAGGGATCTCAAAAACATTTTACTTCACGAGAATCTTCCCGAGAACGTCAAGTTTTCAAACGCCGCGGAGCAGACCGTTTTTCCGACTCCGGATGGAACTCTCGTTTGGCCGGCGTTTGACTTAGAACCTCAATCGGAAAAAGTTTTCGAATACACTGTCGTCCCCGTGAAGGAAGGAGAAATTGGCAGTGTTGCCACTCTTCTTATCCCCGTAACAGCCTCGTGCAAAATTAAGTCGACCAGGCCTGAGCTCAAAGTAGAGGTGAACGCTCCTGAAACGATTGAGTTAGGGAAAAACGTCAACTTCGAAATCATCGTGTCCAACGTTGGAACCGGAGTCGCAAACAACGTTACTTTGCTTGAAAGCATCCCTGACGGACTGTTCCATCCAAGCGGCGCGATTTTAGACAACAAGATTGGCGACCTGCAAGCGGGAGAAAGTAAGAAACTGCCCTTAACCTTAAAGGCCGCGTCAAGCGGAGTGACCGTCAATAAATTGACAGTCTCAGCCGACAACACTGGCGAACAGACCGTCGAAACGGAAGTCAGCGTTGTCGCTCCGGAACTGAAACTAGAAATTCAAGGGCCTTCGAATCTATATTTGGAACAATCTTCGTCGTTTAAAATGTTCGTTAGCAACGTAGGCGAAGCCGTCGCTCACGACGTACGTTTGATGTTGCAACTTCCTAAGTCCCTCAGTTTTGTTCAGGCAAACAACATGGGCGCGTACAAAGAAGACGAACACTGCGTTTACTGGGATCTGGCGGAACTTCCTCCGCAAACCAATGGAGAAATTCTCCTTACGGTCAAATCTAGTAGTCCTGACAATGTCGATTTGGTTTTCGATGCAACCGGCCCCAATAAATTATCGGCTCACACCTCTAAGAAGGTTTCAATCGACGGGCTAGCAGCGTTGTCGTTTACAATCTCTTCTAGCGCAGATCTTGTGGAACTTGGAAGCGAATATGAATACACGGTTGAAATAGTGAACCGAGGAACGAAAGCGTCCTCAAACGTCGAGTTGCAAATAATGGCTCCAAACGTTGTTTCGATACTCGCGACCGACGGTCCGACGCAGGCGACGAATCGAAAGGGCGTGATCGTTTTCGACAAAATCCCGGAAGTTGCGCCTAAATCCACGATCACATACAGAATAAAAGCCTCGGCCTCGCAACAAGGCGATTGCAGGGTAGGATTCCAACTCAGTTCGGACGATCTTGAACCGCTAGTCAAAGAGAATAATACCCGCGTCTATGAATGACGCCAATCGTATCAACGAAACGCCACTCCGGCGTTAGATTCGCAAGTTGCTTGTCGCATCCGCGCACACCTCATCAACGGGATAGATTAAAATAAAATGTCCGTAGTGATAACGATAAAGACGGAAAAAGAAATGGACGTCGTCGGAAGAATACTTTCGAAACTTCTTCCTAAAGGGTCTGTGGTATCTCTCCTAGGCACCCTGGGAGCCGGAAAAACGAGACTCGTTCGATCGGTGGCTCAGGCCTGTGGAGTCCCTCAAGAAGAAGTAGGCAGTCCGACTTTCGTGCTGATAAAGGAGTACTTAGGCAAGTCTGTTTCCATTTACCATTTCGACGCATATAGGTTAAATTCGGTAGACGAATTTTATGACTTAGGCGTAAACGAATATTTCGATAGCGAAGGTATTTCCTTCGTTGAGTGGGCGGATAAAGTTCTTGAAGCAATGCCTGAGGATCGATTAGAAATCACGATCGAACCGATTGACACGACGGCTCGACGATTAACGTTCGAGACGAAAGGCTCTTTCGCTACAGAATTCGAAAAAAAGTTACTAGAGCGCTGGGCAATCGCCTCTTCTCCTCGTTTAAAACAGCCCTGATAATCACTATAAGAGCGTCCGAATATGCCGGGGATCAAGGGAAGAATTCTATCATGGTGGAACGAGAGAAGAAGTAATAACCAATTACCAGGCTTTCGCGAAATGCTCGTCGTATCCTCGGTGTTGTTATTTCTTTTTCTCCTGTTTTTTTTACCCTCGGCAAGTTCGGATCTGCGATACTCGTTTCGGGACGTTGGCTATTATTACTATCCGCTTTTTGAACAAATTCAAAGAAGTTTTGAAGTGGGAGAATGGCCATGGTGGAATCCTTATGAGAACCTTGGGCAACCCCTTGCAGGCGACCCCACCGCCTCTATTTTTTATCCGCCCAAACTAATTTTCTTCCTTTCGTCGCTTGGGGTCTTATCGTTTTCTTCCTGCTTTAAATTATACGTTTGGGCGCATTTAGCGCTTGCTTTTTACGCCTTGTTCTACTTGGCTAAAACATTCAAAATATCGACGACGGGAGCTGTTATTGGGGCCGTTTCCTACGCCTTCTCGGGACACGTTCTTTTCCAATACACAAACGTCATATATCTCGTCGGAGCTGGATGGATTCCACTGCACTTTGCTTTCATAATCAAGTTTTTTACAGAAAAAGATTTTTACCGAAAAATACGATCCCTCTTTGGATTGATCACGACTTTATCCCTGGCGATCTTAGGGGGAGAACCCCAATGCGTTT
>CAVGEG010000036.1:4694-28168 GCA_963628165.1 Paratractidigestivibacter sp.
CCTCCATTGTTTTACTATTCTTCCTTCTTCCCTCGCAAATATCACGTTCCTCGGAAGAAGGCTCCTCCCCCCAAAATCCCTCAAGCGCCAGAAAACCTTGGCAAAGAATCACTCGACTAGGGATGGTCTTCGCATTGATCTCGTTAGCGGTTCTTTTACTAACTTCAGTACAAACGTTGCCAAGCGCCGAGGTTGTTAAAGCCTCTACTCGCAATAATAACGACTCGATCAGCTCCTTATGGGAGCTCCCAAAAGTATATGTTTCATCCATACATGAAGAATCTGCGCGTCATTCCCAGGATCCTAACGTCTTTTACGGACTTCTATGTCAAGATTTTTCCACTGGCGGGAAAAGCGCCTCTTTATATCGATTCAGCGTCGGATCATGGCGATGGCTTGAATTTCTATTCCCCAACATTGGCGGAAAGATGTTTCCTAAAACATCAAGATGGTTCAGTCGACTTCCAGAAGAAATATCCGTATGGACCCCTACGCTATACATCGGTCTAATTCCAATCCTTTTAGCATGCGCCTGTTTCTCGCTGAAACCTCGAAAAGAAGAAGCCCCCTTCATAAAAATTCAAGGAATCGCTTGGAATTCATGGCTTATTATCATTGGATTGCTCGGGGCGCTCGGGGGATTTGGAATCGTCTGGTTTATTCACTCATTGAAACATGTCCTTCTAGGCGAATCGATCCCTCTGGACTTTTCAGACGGGGATCCTGTCGGGGGACTATACTGGATCCTCTGTCTCCTACTTCCTTATTTTAACGCTTTCCGCTATCCGGCAAAACTTATACTTCTCTCATCAGTAGGCATGTCAATATTAGCAGGTTTCGGATGGGATCTAAGAATCCAAAATCAAAAAAAACTTCGCGGAATTACCATTTTTGTCCTATGTTCGAGCGCTCTTGGACTTCTCCTAAGTTACTTCTGGGGAATTCGGTTCTTTTCTTCACTGGAAATTCCTTCGAACCCGTTATACGGACCATTTCAAGCAAACCTTGCCAACCGCGAAGTTTGTAAATCCTTTATCCAATCAATTCTCGTAAGCGCCTCGTTTCTCCTGATCCTACGATCGGCGAAACTACCCGAGAAATTATTCGTAAAAAAACGCATCGCACGGCATACGCTTATAAAAACGCTCGTCGTTGTCTTGCTGTCCATCGACATATATTCAGCTAATCGTTGGCTGATAGTCACAGCCCAGTCGAAGTTATTTGAACGCCCGTCGACGTTGCTTACCTCGGTTCCCCCCTCGAATCAATCGCTTTTTCCTACGCGAATATATCGCTGTCCAGTTTGGTTTCCCCCGATCTTTAGCGAAACATCTTCAACGCGTCGTAACGACGAACGGGTCGTTTGGGACGTCGAAACGCTTTTTCCCAAGTACTCAACTTCTAAGGGAACGGCAATACTTGACGTTCGCGGTTCTTTCGTAGAGCGCAATTTTGCAGAATACATAAACAGCGCATTAAATCGAACGGCCCTAGACGACGAATTATCGTTTCTTGGGGTCTCTTACGTGGTTGGGCCGAAACTTTGGACCAACCGCGTCTCTCCACGTCCTTCAGATTTACCCAACGAGGCGTGGGACTGGAGTTTGGACATGCGCCCAATTCAAGGAATTCCCGATCGAATAAGGATCCTAAGGAACGACAAAATCGTTCCTTCAACGAATACAGATAATATTCAAACGATTTCATTCTCGTCCAATAAAATTATCTTTGTCGTTCAGATTTCTCAAAACTCCGACGTCGTAGTCTCCGAACAATACTGGAAGGGTTGGAAAGCCAAAACGATCCCAATAAGAACAGGTGAAGAATACGAAAAAATCAAAAGGCTAGACCAAACCTCGATCAATCAATTTCTGAAAGAGCGAGCAATGAATGAAGCGTCCGTACAAATGCTCCGGGTCGAACCGCATCATAACTTGCTACGAAAAGTTGCAACGCCTGAAGGAAGGAGATTAATCGTCATGTATTACTCTCCGGACGCCCTGTATGTAGGGGCATTGGTTTCAGGTATTTCCTGGCTCGCTCTTTTTGGAGCTTATCTATGGATTCGGAGAAGAAAAAAGAATTAGATCAATTCCTTGTCAAACTCAGCGTTAAGCGCCTCCACATCGAGCGTAGCAGACGTTAAATCCGCGGCGAGTTTGTGTTGACGTCCTGATAATACAAACAAAAGATCGCTGAGGCGATTGAACCAAGAGACGAAACGTGGCGAAAAGCGCGGATCAAAACGCAAAAGGGCGGTTGCATCGCGTTCAACGCGCCGACAAACCGTGTAAGCTAAAAAAAGCAACGGGTAAAACGTAACGCCTTCTTTTTCAGATTGCGATTCGTTTTCATCCAAGCCGCTCCAAAAATCGACGGCGGCTTCCAGAATACGGACATGTTTCTCCTCGACAACCAGAGCCCCGCTTTTGCTGGGATCAAGAGACAAGCACTCTCTTTTAACGACGGCAAGGCGAGCAATAATATTTCTCAGAGTTTGCGCCGTCTTGTCATTCATAGGCTTTGTCAGAGACAATGCGAGAAGAGCAGTAAGTTCGTCTATGCTTCCAACGAGAACAATACGCTTATGATCCTTTCCAACTCGGGGTCCGTGAAGTAAAGCAGTTTCTCCAAGATCGCCTTTACGCGTATATATTCTCCTGCAACTTTTCTGCTTAGTCGACATTCCGTCTTTCATAAGTCTCATCTCCACGCTCAGCGGATAGGCAACGAATAACCTGCCCCATTTTCCTGAGACATTTTGATCTTTCCCTTGTCCAAAGTCACGCACGAACCGTTTTCAAAACCCAATCCAGCCGTTTGACTTTCCACTTGCAAGGGGCCGTCGATATAGATGTAGTTAATCTTGGGCGCAAATTGAGAAATTGCGCTCGCGGCTATCTCTGATTCAACGGTATTGCCAATCATAATCTTCAAACCGAGAGAAGTCGCCTTTTCAATCGCTCTTCTAGTCGCGTTTAACCCGCCAAACTTAATAGGCTTTAAATTAACGCCGTCGAACAGTTCCGCGCAAACCTCTAAGTCGGCCTCGCTTCGACAACTTTCGTCGGCAATCAAAGGAATATGGCATAATTTCTTCAGCTCTCGCATTCCCTCGACGTCTTCCCAATACAAGGGTTGTTCAATCAATTCGATATTGAGCTGTTCAAGTTCATCGAGATAGCTCGTCGCTTGCTGAAGAGTCCAACAACCGTTGACGTCAAGACGGAAAGGAGCGTTCGTATGTTTTCGCAACTCCTTTAGGATCTCCATATCGTCGCGGGAACCAAGTTTTACGCGATAGAGGGGCCAATCAGGTTGTTCGTTAAATTTTTCGAGCATACGATACAAGGAATCAAGCCCCAAGGTGAAGCTTGACGCTGGCAAATCTGCTAAACTACCATATCCCCACACCTGCCATAGCGGAACATTGCGCAATTTCCCCCAAAGATCGCAGGCTGCCATCTCGATCGCGGTTGTCGCGGCTACGGAAGCTGCGTTAGAAAACATACCGCTATTGGCCAATATTTTATGTAAATAAAAATTAAACGCTTGGGGATCCGCCAAGGCGTAATCGCCTATCTTCTCGCGAAACGTCTCTAAGATCTTTACCATATCTTCAATGGAAGCCTCCCAATGCAAATCTTCATACGCTTCCCCATAGCCAACCAAACCGTCCTGTTCCAACTCAACGATAACAGTACGAATTCGGGTCATAGTACCACGGAAAACGGTCATTACATGCTTGAGGGGAAGATCCCTGCGAATAATCCTAAGTTTCATTACTATCTTCGAATGCTTCTGTCTTGCATGACGCCGACACACACTATGCGACGCGCTCGTATACACTAAGGTGAGATAAGGAAACACACGACCTCGTTAAATTAGGGCTCCTTAGCAACGAAGGTTACGAACGCAACGTCCACAACGACAAGGAAAACATTTGACAACTCGCTAAGGCGCCCTGTCAAAATCACCTTACCATTTCTAAAACAAACAACCAACGTGCATCAACAATTGTCTATTTTTTTTATTATGCGCAAGCCGGGGCACGATTTCCAAGGGGCAATTTCACCTTGTCAAATCTTACGAACCCGGGCGTTTGCCAGACTTTAATTACCCGACGTAGTCGAAAGAGGCAACAACAAACGCGTTCCAGCTTCAAAATAAGCGGCGCCAGACCTGAGGTTGTTGATCCTGCGAATCTCTCCCCAACGCGAACTACTTCCTAATTCATTCTGGGCAATAGTCAGGAGATTATCTCCTTCTTTTGTGACGTAAATTCTATATTCGTCAGAACTTTTAGTTGTTCCTGACGAAACGGAAGAAGTCGTTGCGACAGAATTGCCGCTCGGAGTCGACGACGAGCTTTGGAAGAGGACGTTTGTCGTTCCCTGATTTACCGACGACGTTCCCACAGTGGTTGAAGCGCTACGCGAACTTAACTCGTTCGCGCCGCTATCTCCAGTGGCGGAGGTCGTCATAACGGACGACTGAAGACGTTTCCGAACACCTGTTCTCCCGAAGGAAACAGGCGACGAAGACGCGCTTGTATTTGTCGAGATCATCGCCGACGTTGCGCTAGAAGTGGAAGCGTTGCTTTGGTTGACTACTTGCGAATTATCTGCCGTCGTCGTGGAAATATTCGAAAGATCATTCGAAACCAAACTACTGGCGACAGTCTCGGAGCCTGCGGTTGTCTCTCGCGGAGACGTCGCACCGGAAGTTCTCTGCGGGACTCCCGACGCCTGCTGATAATTATCGGAAGAAGCCGCGCGCGAAGTCGACGAGGAGACGGTAAGAGACGACAGAGTCGACAAGTTCTCTGTGGAACTCGACGTCTCTAACGCATCCGAACCGTCGACGAGATAGCTCAGCCCAGAAATGGACGGCGTGCTATTTCCATCATCGTCAACCTCTTCTTGCAAAAGACTAGGGCTTGTCGCGGTTTGATTCCCCCGCAAAGAAAACGTCGAAGCAGACGATTCTCCAGACGGAGCCGTTGAGAGTGACAAGGCGCTGTCGCTTGCTCCAGAAGTCAACGAATTACTTAATTCCTCCTCTTCCTGAATCAACGACGCAGAATTGCCAGAAGTCAAGGAATTGGATGAAAGCGAATTACCGGAAAGGCTATTGCTAGAAAGGCCATTCTCTGGTAATCCAAGAGAATTTTGGAGCCCATGGAGGCTGGATCTTAAACCATCGCCGGTATTTTTGAGAGACGTCACGGAGTTTTCATAAGCGTCCTCTACCGTTTCTGTAAGATTATTCACCCCTTCGCGGATTGAGTTCCTTGAAGACTCAAGAGAATTGGACAAGGACGTCAGGGAATTATTCACAGAATTAGTAATCGTTTCTTCCTGGGCCAAAAATCGGTTCTGTCCCTCATCGACGGCTTGACTAAACGAGTTTATTCGGTTACGAACCCCCTCGGCTACGTCACTGATTCCTTGAACGGCGTTATCGACGCCGTCTTCAAAATTCGACAACGCGTTGGACAAGGAATTACCGCCGTTATTGACAGCGGAAGTTAAGGAATTCCTTCCCCCCGACGAATCGAGATTTTCAGCGACGGAAGAATAATCGTTCGTTAGAGAAGCGCCCGCGCCGCTCAACGCGTTGAGATCCGATTCATCCGTCAATTCCAAGAGAGCGTTCGACGTGTCGCCCAGATGAAGATCCAAATCCGAGCTACTCGTCTCGTCACCGTCTAAAAATCCTTGGTTCACCAAAGAGAGGCTCGCGTTGGAAGCGTCAGACTCTCCAGCTCCCAAACTAGAAGAGGTAAGACTCGCCAGAGGAGCCGCCTCTTCAAGGGGTTGCTGTAAAGACGTCGTCGCAGACAATGAGCCCGTCGTAGAAGCGCCGCTATCCGACGTACTCAACGAGAAGTTGCTTGCCCCCGAGTCTAGCGATCTTGAACGACTGGTCTGAACCAGCGAACTACCAAAGGAATCTCCCGGTTCGTCGTCGTCGACTAAATTATTCGCAAGGGAATTGTTCGAAGTCAGACTCGCTTCTTCATTGCCTCCCGATTGAGACGATTGAAGGTCATTTGCGTTTGTTGCGCTTCCAATGGAATTCCCCTGAGTCGACGCGGTTGAGTTCCAACGACTCGAATCGTCGCTTCCCCATTGAGCGCCAGACAGACTTGCGCCAGCGCTGTTGTTATCTACGACCGCCAACGTATCGTCAAGACTCGGATCATCGTTTGAAACGAGCGGAGTCGTCGAAGCGAGATCCTCCTCCGCGTCAACGCCCAAATCTTCGCTTGTCGAAAAACCTATGTCATTAGAAGTCGAAGAATTGCTCGCGACCAAATCCTCCGTGTCGACTGGAGAACTAACGAGCGCGTCTTCTTCATCCTCTTCAAACGTCGCTGTAGATGGAGCTGTCGGAGTTGAAGAAGATGGCGAAGAGGAGATGGAAGCCTGAGACGTAAAACTAGTCGAGTCGTCGGTTATATTCTCCGGCAAACCTGTATCCGAAGCGATCAGGTCGTCGATATCCTCTGAATCGACGTCGGCGAGCTCTCTAACGCTCGTGTTCGGAGTCGTATTCACCGACTCAGCAGAATCAGAAAGCAAAGGAGAAGTTGTCGACGAAATCGCTTCATTACTGTTCTTGACGTCCCCTGAAACAGATCGAGACGAAACAGTTCCGCTGACCTCCGACGGCAGAGGAGTCGACAAAGCGGCGTCGACAGCATCGGCGTCAGAAATTGATCCAACCTGCTTTTCTAAATCCATCTGAGCCATCTTGGGAGTTTGAGCCGGTTCCGTAACGCTGGAGCCCACTTCAGACGTCAAAGAAGAATCGGCTTTGGAAGACGAATCGGAATTATCAGCCAATTCCTCTCCATATTCAGACTTATTAGACTTACGCCTGAACTTTGCCTTAACCCTATCGAACCATCCTGGAGCTTGTTCCTTCTCGGCAGTCGCGTTCTCAGTCGACGCAATCACCTCTTCGTCCGGAGTTTCGTGTCCATGCGTCCAAAAGAGATAGCCGACGTATCCTGTAGCTAGGAGAACGGTAACAACAATGGTCACGCCGGTCGTTCTGTAGGCTATTTGTCGCCAATCCCGAACAGGAAAATCGTCAACGTTGTCCCCGTTAGTCGAATCATTGCCCTGAGTCGCCTCTGTTTTCTCGGGCTCCTCTTGGTTAGAAGCTTCCGTCTCGTCAACCTCAGCCCATTTTTCGTCGTCGACGTCCTTCTTATGAAAAAGTTGCGGTATCTTAGAAAAGATCGAGAACGGATAAAAAACGACGCCTCTCAGTTTCTTGAAGATCTCGCCATAGGCAGGTTTCCGTAGTCCGTCCAGTTCATTCTTCAAAGCCTTTTTCTTATTCAGAAGCTCGTTTATTTTATCTTCCGCGTCTTTACGATCAGATTCGGAAGAGTCTTTGTCCGAGAGAAATTCCTTATACTCTTCAATGTCCTTTTCGATCTTAGCGAGCTCGGTTTCGATTTCCTCAATCCGCAAAACGACGTACGCCTCGTCTTCGTCCTCTGAAGTATTTTCGGCGTTCTCTTCGACCTCTTCTTCTTTAGAATCTAACGAGGAAGTCGTATTCCCATTCTCAATATCTTCTTCAGACTCTGCGCGTTTGTTTTCTGCCTTACGGTTAAACAATCGAGATAAAACGCCGCCAGTCGGCTTTCTTTTCTCCTCCTGAACGTCTTCCTCGAGATTCTCCTGCGAAGCGGAAAGAGAATCATCCTCATGTTTTTTCACGGATGAATTAAAGGTTTCGTCGTCTTTGTTCGTCTTGCTAGACAGTTCCTTCGTATAGGAATTGGACGCCGTCGTCGCATGTGACGCGACAACTGGAGTGACAGGCTTAAAAACAGGCGCGGTTTCTTGATTGCCGGAGACATGTCCGATTCCCGCTCCGCCGCCAGTAAAAGAACCCTTGACGCTAGAATCAGAAGAAACCGAAGCGTTAGAAAAAGACGGAACCACTTTAGCAGGATGCATTCCAGCTAAAGGAGAGGGTTTCTTTTCTTTGAAGGAATTCACGCTCGACGAATCGGAATACGAGGAGTCCCCATACCCGTTATGGGACGACTTATCGTCATACGAGTAATTTGAATCGGAGTAATCGTCCTGATCGTCGTCGTCAGCTTCTTCATTATAGTCGTCGTAGCCGTCATACGAATCGTCAGAGTCGCTGTCGTCGTAGTCTTCGGAGTTAGAATAAGAGTCATACCCATAGTCGTCGTATGAATCATTCCCCTTATTGCGATTACGCTTATTTTTTTTATTCGAGCGACCATAGTCTTGATAAGAATCGTCATCCGAATCATACGAATACGAATCTTCGAAATCATCGCCAAGAGAACCGCGATTTTTGTTTCCTTTGTTCTTTTTTCCCATTCCGCACCCCCTTGCTTCTAATCGGTAACTTTCTCTGCAACTCTAAGCTTAGCGCTTCTGGAACGTGGATTATTTTCTATTTCAAAATCCGTCGCGACAATAGGTTTTTTGGTTAGGACGTTGAGTTCGCTCATATTGCGAAACGCATTTTTTACAATTCTGTCTTCAAGTGAATGAAAACTGATGATAGCAACCCTTCCCCCAACTTTAAGACGAGACGCAAACTTATTCAAAAAAGTTTCAAGCGAGCCGAGCTCGTCATTCACGGCTATACGAAGCGCCTGAAAAGTTCTCGTTGCCGGATCGATCTTCTTTTTGATCCATGGAGAAACGGGGACGCACCGTCGACAGATCTCCGCCAACTCGCGCGCCGTTCGTAGCGGTTTGGTTGCGCGCTGTTCGACGATCGCGCGCGCAATGCGCCGACTCATTCGTTCTTCGCCATACCTGAAAATGACGTCCGCGATCTGTTCCGCCCTCCATTTATTGAGAAGCTCGTAGACTGGAACACCTTCGGTCGGATCGAACCTTAAATCAAGGTCTCCGTCGGAATCAAAGCTAAATCCGCGGGTTCGATCCGCTAACTGATCGCTGGACAACCCCAGATCCAGCAAAAAGCCGTCGACTTTGTCGACGCCCGCAAGATCCAAGGCCGCGTCAAAATCACAGTAGTTGGCAAAATACGACTTAAAGGATAATTCTTCACCTAAAGATTCTAAACGAGCGTCCACGCGATCCAAAGCAGAAGGATCTCTGTCAATGCCGATTACTAATCCGCTGGGAGACACCTGTCGCGCAATTGCAATAGAATGTCCGCCGCCGCCTAACGTACCGTCAAGGATAATCTTTCCAGGCGCTAGATTCAAAGCCTGCAAAGTCTCACTGAACAAAACAGGCACATGAACTGTCGGAGCTACTTTATTTGCCATCTGACTAATACGCCTCAACTTTTTCATTTCTTTGACCTCAACACCGCATACCGCACCGAGAGGATTATACAAATTTTTGTTTTATCTGCAAATACTAAAGAGTTATACGCGAAGTCGCCGTAAAACTCCCTCTTTTTTCATTTATTATGACAAATTACATTTTCTACGAAATATTTACTTATAGAACAAGGGTCAAGTCAGGACGTTGATTTTGTCGTCCAATTAAAGACGTTTCCCAATCCGTCCCAAATAAACGAATGGATAGCAGACTCCATAACGTCCCAAAGAAGGAACAAAACGATTAGGGAAAAAATCGAAGTCAAATTAAAGCAAAGAAACGCCAGGTTATTCTGAGCAAACAACTTGGCGTTTAACCCAAGTCCAACGTAAACCACAAACGCCGTCAAAACAACTGGAAAGCTTAATTTGAATCCAAATACAAAAGCGTTGCCCAAAAACGAGAGAAAGTGAGAAAGGAAATCGTTGCTCACGAGCGTTTGCCCCGGAGGATTAACGGAAAAGAAGGACAACAAACCGTCAAAGAAGATCTCCATACCTCCTGAAAGGATAAAAATAACCAGCGCGAACCAATACAAAAGCGACGAAAGGACGCTGGATTCGCCGCCAAAAGTCGCGTCAAAGGAATTAACGACAGAAAAACCGCCTACGCGAGAGATAAGTTCTCCCGCCACGTAGACCGCTTGAAAAAGGACTTTTAAACATAGACCGACAACAAAGCCTAAGAAAAGTTCTACGCCAATCCCAACTAGTAAAAAAATCAAGGCGGGTATATCGAAAAAAGAGGAGTTCAGCCAAGGCAACTCTACCTTGCTAACAATGGACGGGCACACAATGAGAGAAAGGAAAAAGCAGATTACCCACTTGAGAAGACGCATTCCTTCGCGCGGAAGCACAGGAACCACTAAGAGGGCTCCTATGCATCGCGCGTAAATGAGAACAAAAACTCGAAGAACCTCGCAGGAAAGAGGCGTCATTCGCTACCTCGGGCTATTAACGTGGACTTCACCCTTTTCTTCACGATCAGCGCTCAGAAAGCCCAACGTTTGAATAATAGGCCTTGCTGGGAGCGGAATTGATCGCTCTTGTATTGAACGTAACAATAAGCGACTGCGTTCCGCGCTGAATTTCCATTTCGCCTTTTTGCTCAGGCCTGGACAGGGCGATCATTCTAGCCAAATCATAGTCGTTTTTGACGGGACGACCATCAAATTTTACGATACGATCCCCGTCTTTCAACCCGGCGTTAGCCGCGGGGGAATTGGGGATAACCCTGTTGACTTTGGCGCCGTTTAACTTAGCGGACCAATAAACGCCGTCATTTTCGAAGTTTACTCCGAAATAAGAAGGTCTCCAGGCCCCATTGCTATCAACCAATTTGCGAACGGTGCGTAGGGCGTCCTCTATCGGGATCATGAAACCAATGCCACGGGGGCGACTGTCTTCTAAAACGGAGGAGGTAATGACACCAACGACTTCTCCGCGTCTATTGAATAGAGGTCCGCCGGAATTCCCCTGATTGATATTCGCGTCAACTTGGATGAAGCGCATAATTTTGCGTTCTCCTTCAGTCAACTGCCTATCGGCGCCAATACTGCTCTCTTTTACCATCCCCATGTCTCTATACGTTGATCCGATATGGCAGTCAACATAACTCCAAGGGAAATTCAAAGGGTGTCCAATTGTAAAACCATAAAAACCGTCGTCTAAGTAATCGCTACTTCCCAAACGCGCCAACTTAACGCCTTCAAGGGCGCCAACATCCTTGGGATCCACCTCGAGGACGGCAATGTCGAACATGGAACACAACAGCACGCGCTTGGGAACAAAGACCTGACCGTAGAAAGTAGTGACTGTAATTCGATCGACGGAACTATAACCATTGACGACATGGCCGTTAGTCACAATCCATAATCGATCGTCATATTGCAAAAAAAAGCCGTCCCCAGTTTCAATATTTTCCCGGACGACCCATTTTCCATCCTTGTTCTGAACCTTGGTCGGAGAGTCCTTAACGTCTATCTTAACGATCGAAGGCTTTACTTCATTTACGACCTGCGACCGCTTCAAATCTTCCTCTAGACCGACGAGCGACGATAAATCAGCCGCTTCCGCTATGTTAGCCGTCAAATCGGTGGACGCCGAGGAAGCTTTTTTAGCAAAACTCGTCGACTGAATAGGATTTGCGTTAACGCGCTCTTCAAAACACACGGGAAAAAGAGGGGACGCCGGAACGAAATCGTCGACGACGTCGTCAAGAACGTTGAAATTTTCCGAAAGAGATCCAACCGGGCTTCCTTTTCTAGGCACCGCGACTCTTCCCGCTTCAGGAAGTGTCGACCTTTCTAGCGCGTTATGAGCAGAATTAGCCAAATTATCTAATCGTTCAACGGCAACCTCTTTCCCCTTGGTCGAAACCGACAAAGGTCTCGGAAGCACGCCGGTCGAGAGATTCTCAGATTCTCTCTTAGCAGTGGGATACGCCTGGCTTTCATAGAGAGATCGCGTGTCGGCAACTTCCGTCAACGTAGATCCGGCGTCAGACGATATGGTCGTCCCTACATTCTGAATGTAACGGACGGTTACAACGCGCTTGCCTTCGTTACAGTCATTTTTCAACCCAACGCTTTTTCCGTCGGTGTTAGAACAAAGAGAAGCGGCGACGTCAGTCTCCGGAATACGACACAACAAAACGGCGGAAATAGCGCACAAGACTACAGCCGACATTAAATGAATCGTTCGGAGTAAAGCGACGCGCTTGACCGTTTCAACCTTTGAGCAACACCTTCTAGAACCGCTCCTAAAACGCGGCATTGTTAAAAGCATAACAACCGCTAACGTCAGAAGAATTACGGACGCGCCCTGAAGCGCATTCGGCAACTCCGTGAGGAAGAACTCAGCTCGATGCATATAGTCTGATCTCCGTACCAGTAAGTGTTACGATCGACAAAATCCCTTCGATCGCCTAATCGCCAGGCATTGTATGAAAGAAAAATCCTCGAGTCAAGAGTAATGAGGAGAAAGCAAAACTTTTCTCTTAAAAATTTTTAAATTGAGAAATAATTCCGTCCGTCCCTGACGGAAGATCCCCATTATTAATCATTGCGACTAGACTTTCAGGGCGATATTGAGAAAAACAACGACTTTAATACATGACTGACTTGATAAGCGTCGAATAAGCTACAGACTCTGTCGCAAATCCGGCCTCGTTAAATAAAAGGGAAAACCTCAAGAATCCAATGAAGCCACTGAAAAACAATGACTTTATTGGAAGCCTTACTGGAAATACGCACAATCCAAAGCGCTGTGAAAAATTTATCTGAAAAAAATTCAAAGCCCTGTGCGACTTACGTATCACCCCCCAAAAAAAAGAGCTACGGAATCATGATAGTAAGACTACACCGCTACCGACGAATCAACTTTGACTTGTTCTTCACCGTTTTTTACATAAATTAAAGCGTCGTATACCTGTCTTCTTCTCACTCGCCGTACAGATATGAACAGATTTCCCGAAGTGATCGAACTAGAGCGAGAAACGCCACCCTCGCAATGCTCCTCAAACCATGAGGTAAACTTACGAGTCAAATCGTCCTTTTTCAGCGTTTCAACTAAGGTCTGAGACTCTGAGGGAAATATTTCTTCAAGACTCCTGACAACGTCCCCCAATTGAGTCCCGCCGCATACGCGTATTGACAACTGAGACCCCGCGCCTCCCCTAGTTGTGATGGACGTTTTGCAGACTTTTTCAGGCAAAAGATCAAATTCGTCTAAGATCTCGCCAACCAACTCTTCAACGAGGTCTTCAAGCGTCAAAAGTCCCTTGACCGACTGATCTGTGGAATCGACAACCAAGGCGATATGCTCATGAAGCTTCACCAATCTCTTTAAAATATCGGAAGCCTTATCCGTATCTTGGACGCGAGTAATCTTTCTTATATACGGCGAAAGAGACGCTATCGACGTCTCGTCAGTCTTAGACGCTATCGTTGCGTCTTGGTCAAAAAGTTCCTTGACGCTCACGTAACCGATGATATTGCTCAAATCGCCCTTATAACAGACAGGAAATCTAGAATGAGAATCATTTTTGGCAATTTCTAAAGCCTTAGCGACCGACATGTCGTCGCTTAAAGTAGAAACTTCCTTAAAATCGACCATGATATCTCTAACTTTTTTACCGGACAACTTCAAGGTTGCCAAGATGATATTCTTCTGCTCGTCGTCAATTTCCGCCTTACTACTTGCAAGAGACGTAAGAAGCGCAATTTCACGAACCCCCCCAACAGTGGACTCATGATCGGTAGACTTCGATTCAAATGGACGATTGAGAAGGCGGAAAAACTTGAATAAAGGTTCGCCCCAAAAGGTCAACCAACAAAGAGGTCTAGCGATCACGAGCGCCAAACGTTTATTAAATCGAACGCCCAACGTCTTCGGGAGAATCTCCGTGTATTGCAACATCAAAAAAGTAAAGCCGACTGAAAAGACGCCAAGCCACTTTTCTCCAGTTAAAGAAGCAAATGAAGAACCCGCAAAAGCCGCTCCAATCGTATGAGCAGCGGTGTTTAACGTCAAAATCGCCGTGACTGGCGCGGTAACGTCCCTTTTAAAATCTTCCCATATCCGCCCAATTTTCCCGTTGACTTCCGTTATTTCAACAATTTGCGCTGTCGACAGGCTAAGCAACACCGATTCGGCAAGGGAACAAAGAAAAGAAACCAAAAAAGCAACGGAAAGGCTTACTATAAGAACGAGTAACATAGCTCAAACGGAATCCGAAGAAGAAAAAAAAACAACCTCGTCGGTTGTTACAAAAACACCTCGTCTATTCTAACCCACGTATTCAAATCGTCAACTCCGTTCAAATAAAATGTCCTCTCAAAAAATATTCCAGTATCCTATTTTATCGTCTATGGTTAGACTAAAAGAAGAAGATAATTAAAATGGATAAACGCCCAGTACGCATTTCCTTCTTCATCGTTAGGAGAGAACATTGACAAAAGTAAAAGAAGAAATACCGGTTGTCGAAGAACGCTTGCTCATACTCGTTGTTGACGATGAACCTGCGCACGCCGAAGTCGTCGCAGCAAGTCTAGAAAGAATCAACGCCGAGTGCATAATCGCTCATTCTGAAAAGGAAGCGGAAGATCTAATCAAGAGACATGCTTTCGACGTGGTCGTTACCGACCTGATGCTGGAAACCAACGACGGCGGTTTAAAGATCCTCAAGGAGGTGAAGAGAGAGTCCCCCGATACTGAAGTAGTCCTAATGACCGCGTTTAACGGTATAGAAACCGCGGTTGAAGCAATGCTTAAGGGGGCGTTCAATTATCTCCAAAAGCCGCTTGATTTAAAACAACTTCGATCAATTGTCCAAAAGGCGGGGGACGCTGCGCGACTTCGCAGAGACAACCAGCAACTAAAAGCGCGATTAGATGAAAAATTTGGCTTTGACGGCGTGATCGGAAGTAGCGCCGCGATGCTCAAGGCGATCGAGCGTCTCAAAAGGCTAGCTCCTACAGACGCAACTGTCCTCATTTTAGGCGACACTGGCACGGGAAAGGAATTATTTGCTCAAGCGCTCCATCACAATAGTCTGCGTAAAAATAAACCCTTTGTAGCCCTAAACTGCGCCGCGTTGAGCGAAAACATTCTGGAAAGCGAACTCTTCGGACACATCAAAGGCGCGTTTACAGACGCGACCGGTGATCACGTCGGCAAATTCGAATTTGCTAACGGCGGAACCATCTTTCTTGACGAAGTGGGCGATATGCCTCTTTCGACTCAAGTCAAGCTTCTCAGAGTGCTCGAAAGCGGAGAAATCACCCCCGTAGGATCCAACAAAACGATAAAGGTCAACGTCAGACTTATTTCAGCGACGAATCGAAATTTAGAGGAAGCTGTTGAGAACGGAAGTTTCCGCCGCGATTTATACCATCGCCTCAAGGTTGTGACTCTACGCTTGCCTAGCCTAAAAGAACGAAGAGAAGATCTCCCCATTTTGCTCGACCACTTCATGAAAATTTTCATGCAGAAATATGGCAAAACGATTAAGGGAGTCTCGACCAACGCCAGAAAACGCCTCCTTTCATACGACTGGCCAGGAAACGTCCGCCAGTTAAGAAACGTCGTAGAGAGCATGGTCGTCGTTGATTTTGACGGCTTCCTAGACGTTGACGATCTTCCGGACGAAATACTCGACGGCACGCCGACCGATTTTAGCGAACCGGCGTCGAGCCAAGGAAACTCCTCTGACTACGCTCCCGCTCTTCCCTCAGACGAATTTGAGTCGACGCAACATGGCGCTGGTGCAACCAACGGCGTCATCGTCCCCCCGTCGCCTAACATTGAAAAATCCCTCAAGCCTTTTGTTGGCTTGTCCCTCGACACTCTTGAACGATTATTTATCCAAGAGACGCTCCGCGCAACTGGAGGAAATAGAGAAGAAACCGCTAAGCTCTTGGGCGTCGGCGAACGCACCCTCTATAGACGCCTAAAGCAATTTTCCCAAGAAAATGAACAGGGGGTAATGCATGACAAACGACTCAACTCCTCTTCCTCCCTCCTGCGAAGCGATTCCCCCCTTCGCCACTCGATGGAGGAAGTTTAATCGAGTCATAGTTAAGGAGACCCCCAACAGAGGTTTGGGGGTTTTTACGAAAGTCCCTGTGAAGGCTGGTCGCGCCATCGGACGAGTGCGCGGAGAAATCCTTCCCCGCGACTATCGTTCCCATTATTGCGTCGAATTCGGTGAACAAACCCTCGAACCATATCCTCCGTACCGTTTTTTGAATCATTCCTGCGAACCGAATTGCGAATTTATCGAATGGACGATCACGGAAGAAGAATCCCCCGAAGAGGCGCAATCTAGCCAAAATCCGCTAGAATTGTGGCTTCACACGATTAAAGACATTCCTCAAGGAGACGAATTAACGATTGATTACGGATGGGGCTGGCAGTCGGCAATACCGTGTCGTTGCGGTTCGCGAAACTGTCGTCGTTGGATATGCAAAATTGACGAGCTGGATCTATGCGTCCAGAATCGCGGTTATCCGTCGGAATCCTAACGACGCCAACATCCCCCTTCTCCGCCTAAACGAAGTCTCTGACTTCACGCCAAAAGACGAATGTCGACGGACGCAATTAAATTAATCCGCAAGATTTTTCCGCGGGCGGCAACAGTATCGTAAATTCACCCTTACAATTTATCGCATAGATAAAATCAATATTCCCCTAATTATGAACCAAGAAACGACTCTTTCCCAAGAATTACTCCAATCAGGCGTGGCTCAAATCAACGCTCTGCGCGCTGAAATTGCGCGCGTTGTTGTCGGCCAAGAAAGAATGATTACGCGACTCCTTGTCGGGCTTCTTACAGGAGGGCACATCCTTCTCGAAGGAGCGCCGGGACTAGCGAAAACAACGGCGATCAAATCTCTAGCGAACGCTCTAAACGCACAGTTCCAACGAATTCAGTTCACTCCGGATATTCTGCCCGCCGATCTGATTGGAACGATGGTCTATTTGCCTAATACTGGCTCTTTTCAAACCCGTAAAGGTCCGATTTTTGCGAATTTTGTGCTGGCTGATGAAATCAACCGCGCCCCCTCTAAAGTGCAGTCGGCCCTTCTTGAGGCGATGCAAGAAAAGCAAGTCACGATTGGAGAAACAACTTGGGAACTTCAATCTCCTTTCCTAGTTCTTGCCACACAAAATCCTTTAGAGCAAGAAGGAACCTATCCTCTTCCAGAAGCTCAAATAGACCGTTTCATGCTAAAAGTTGTTATTGACTATCCCTCCCTAGATGAGGAAAAGGTCATTTTTGATAGAGGCATGCAAGGTTTTGTAGAAAAACCAAGGGCTGTTATGTCTCGTGAAGATATTCTCTATTTGCAAGAAATGACGTCCAACATCTATTTGGCGCCTAGTATTCGAGACTACATTCTCTCCCTGGTTAGAGCGACTCGCATCCCTGAACTTTTTAAACTTCCAAACCTCCGAAAATATATCGAGATGGGAGCGTCCCCAAGAGCGTCCTTATGCATTGGGAAGGGAGCTCAGGCCCTTGCGCTCTTGTCCGGTCGCGGTTACGTAACCCCTCAAGACGTGAAGAACATTGCATTCGACGCGTTGCGTCATCGCGTCATTCTCGGGTACGAAGCCATGGCCAACGAAGAATCAATAGAGAATATCCTCGGCCAAATACTCGAAGTCGTCCCTGTACCCTAATCCGGAAAACCTAGAATTAAATAGTCGGAGAATTGAATGAAAAAGCGCGTTTCCCAGCTGTTTTCAAATCTCAGGGTTGGTACAAAAAGAGAGATTCCTTCTCAGGAAGACTTGGATTCGTCGCAAACGACTTCAACTCCAGATCCCATTTGGAAGCAGATCAAGAATATCGATGTCATTTCAAGGCGCCTGGCGTCTGAGGTTACTCATGGGGAATATCACAGTTCGTTCCATGGTCAAGGGATCGAATTTGAAGAAGTTCGCGAATACACGCCCGGCGACGACGTCCGAACGATAGACTGGAACGTCACCGCTCGATCGGGAAAAACTTACGTCAAGCAGTTTGTTGAAGAGAAAGAAAGAGTAATCTTCTTTGTTGTCGACATATCGTCGTCTAACCAAGTTGGCTCAATTTCATCGAAGTTGGACGTCGTCAAGCAGATAACAAGCGCGCTTATTTTTTCTTCTTCAAGGAACAACGACAAAATAGGATTGCTACTTTTCGACTCGGGAGAGCCCAAGATCTTTTTCCCCAAAAAGGGAAAATCCCACGTCCTCCACCTGATCCGCGAGTTGTATTCCTTCCGAATTTCCTCAGGGGTAACCCAGATCCAGAATTCTTTATCCTTCTTAAACCACACCCTCAAAAGAAGGGCGACCGTCGTCGTCATTAGCGACTTTCAATTCCCAATTCCTGTCGAAAGTTTACGCGTTAGCGCAAAACGGCATGAAGTCTTAGCGATTTCAGTTGCCGACCCCCTTGAAAATAAATTGCCAGACTTAGGTTTTGTCACTCTTGAAGACCCGGAAACAGGAGAAGCGCTCGAAGTAGACCTCGGTTCCAAAAAGGTCAGAAAAGAGATTGAGTCACGATTTGCTCAACAACGTCAAAACGTCGGCGCGATCTTCTCACAGGAAAACATAGACTATTTATCGATAGAGACGTCTGAAAATTACGCGACTACGCTTCGTAAATTTTTTCATCAGAGAAAAACTAGACTTTCTCATATTCGCAATAATTCTCAACGTCAATAAGAACGATGTTCCCCCTACGTCTCCAATCTCACACCGCAAGTTATCCGTCTACCAAGCTCTTGGTTCTGAACGCCTTATTGATGATTACGCTTCAACTTGGCGTCCTATCGACCTTCGCGCGTAGCACCCATTCGAAAGAATCCTCGTCAACGACGTCCCAAAACGTCGACACTCCGCTAGGATTGGCGCAAATTGGCATATCCTATCCCGCCGAAACGTCCCAAGACGCCGCACCTTTTACGTTCGCAATAAAAATTCAGAAGCCTACCAAGCTCAACCTGATTCCTAATGATCTGAATGGTCAATATGGAGATTTTGACTTCGTCTTTATCGCTGAAAAGAGAGAACAAAAGAACGCTGATTCGGAAATCGTTACTCGCGTCTGGAACTTGTACCCCGCGCATGAGGGAACTCTAAGAATACCGCCTATACCCCTCGCTTTTGAACTCTCTGATAAGGAGACGCTAGACGTCACAATCCCCGCGAAAGAGTTATATGTCGCCCCACCGCAAGCGAAATTCTCTGATGACGAAGTCTCCTTTTATCTAGATCCAATCCTAACCCAAAATCGGGTCTGGATTATCGTCGCCGTAATCGTTGCATTGATCGCGACGTCTCTTATACAAAAAAGCGTTTTATCCTTCCTCAGAAGGAAAAGAAACGTCGAAACCATACCCAACCTTAGCCAGGAACCGCCTTTTGATAGGGCGATCAGATTGTTAATGCAACTGACGTCGACAATCTCCGTTGAAACAGGAGCGCGACGTTTTTGCGCCGACGTCGATTTGATATTTAGAAATTACATATCGTCAATATACAATCTCGAGACGCAAGGTAAAACGACGGAGGAGATAGTCCGCTCGCTTCAAGTTCTCTTTGAGGCGACGCCCGAAACGTCTGACAATTTATCCTTGAAAAGGTCGACTCAAACGGAGGTCTTGTTAGAAATTACCACCACGCTGAAAGAGTTGGATCTTTATAAATTCGCGCGCACCCCTCTTCCTCCGGAAAAAATGACGGCTATTTCTCGTCAGGTAGAAAACGTCGTTAAACATATTCACAAATCAGGACGCTGTCAAATCCCAGTCCTCTCAGATTAGCTTTTTTATAGCGCTGATTGATTTCACAATCAGACGCGTCGTAGCTAAAAGATTGTAAATCATGACGCCGTCCCTTATGAAAAAACTCGTCCTCTTCAATGAACATATTTAGAATTGCCTCTCCATATTGGCTACTCCTTCTTATCCCTTTGGCGATACTGGTCTCGCTCCATTATTTTCACCAAAGAAAGAGAAGAGGCGCGGCGCTTCTCCCCTCCATCGCCAACCTTAAGGAGTTGTCTCCAAGTAACGCCGATCGATTCAAAAAGATACTGAGGGTTTTCCCTATCCTAACAAGCGCTTTGTTTATTATCGCGCTTGCGAGACCTCAGTATGGAATACAAGAATCAAAAATGCCAGGAAACGGCATCTCCATCGTTATGTGCGTCGACAGAAGCGGTTCGATGGCCGCCGAGGATTTTCAAATTGACGGCGTCCCGGATTCTAGACTAGAAGCGGTTAAGAAAGTTTTCAGAGAGTTTACCGAAGGTTCCGAACACTTTCACGGACGTCCAAATGATTTGATCGGACTGATCGCTTTTGGGGGATTCGTAGATGCGCACAGCCCTTTGACCTTGGATCATTCCTCGTTGCTTTCAATACTTGATACGATCCAAACGCCGATTCCTCTCTTTGATTCCTACGGGAATCCCATCAGAACCGAGGTTGCCGACGAAGAACCTGGTACGGCGATTGGAGACGCGCTCGCCGTTGCGGTGGAGAGAGTTAAAAATTCGCCAAGTAAAACGAAAATCGTCGTCCTTCTTTCTGATGGTATGCAAACTGCGGGAATATTATCCCCCGAAGAAGGAATAAAAGTCGCCCAAACATACGGCGTCAAAGTTTACACCATAGGCGTCGGAACCTCGGCTCCGGTACCCTTTCCAACCTATCTCCCGTCGGGAAATCCCGTCATGACGTCGCAAGTTTTGGAGTTTGACCCGACAACTCTTGAAACAATCGCAGCGGCAACGGGCGGACAATATTTTTACGCTAATGATATTGAAAACCTCAAACAGGTTTATTCAGAAATCGATAGTCTGGAACGATCGAAATTTATCGGTGAAACCTATGCGGAGTATGGAGATCTATACGGAATACCCGTATTCTGCGGATTGATACTCATTCTGATCTATTCAATTCTAACGCTCACAAGATTCAGAGCCTTTCCATAATTCTCCATGCCATAAATCGGAAATTCAAGAAAACGCTTTTTCCTTTAGAAAGAAGTAAGATGTATTGGAATCATCCCTATATCCTTTTAGGATTATTGGTCTTGCCGATCCTTTTCGTTCTCCTACTCCGATTCATGCGGCATAGATCTCAAATAATCAACGCGTTGTTTTCAAAAAAGATGCGACGGCGTTTATGGAGAGAACCTTACGCCCCACTTGTTTCCGTTAAGTACGCTTGTCTGTTTCTTTCAATAACGCTAGCCGTTTGCGCTCTTGCGGGGCCCCGTTTCGGACGCGCGCCTTCAATACATAAAAATTATGGGAGGGAAATAATCATTCTTTTGGATACGTCGGATTCAATGCTTGCGGAAGACGTACTCCCTAACAGACTTGCTCATGCAAAGCTCAACATCGAGGATCTCTTAGACGTCGCTGTTGGAGATAGAATTGGTCTCATTGCGTTTGCGGGCCTCGCTCAAGTTGAAATTCCTCTGACGTCCGACTATTCGTTTTTCCGTGAACTCCTCAGAAACGTCGATACGAACACAGTAGAGGTCGGCGGGACAGTCGTCGGAGACGCTATTCGACTAGCCCTCCAGCGTTTTTCCTCCAAGTCTCCGAGTAACAAAATGATCCTTCTCATTACCGACGGAGAGGATCACGACTCGCTCCCCTTGGAAGCGGCAAAACAGGCGGCTGAAATGAAGGTTCCAATCATCGCCGTCGCCCTAGGAACTCAAGAAGGAGCTCCAATCCCCATATTTACACTCCAAGGCAAAAGAATCGGTTACAAAACCTTTGCTGGAAGTCAAGTTTTAAGCAAGCCTGATGTCGAAACCCTTAAGGAAATTGCCCGGATATCCCACGGCGAGTTTTTTCACGCAACTTCCTCTTTTGACGCCCAGGAACTGTATCAGAAAAGCGTTCAAGTCCAGGAACGAGGAGAGCTTGTCGGCAAAACGCAAGACACGCTCCTCGATCGTTATCAAGCGTTTCTAGCCCTTAGTCTACTGACATTTTGGATCTATAAGTATATCCCAAGCAGTTTACCGAGAAGGATCACGGGCAAAACCTTGGCGTTTGTCATTATCCTTCTAATGCAAACAGGGGGACTGCCAATCTACGCGACGACGCAAGAAAGCGCGCCTCAGTCCGAAAAAGCTGAAAATAGATTTCTTAGAAAACTGGCGGACGTCGAAACGTTCAATCAGTCGCTAGCGCTTAAGGAATCTGACCCTGCGGCGTTCATTGAAATCCAAACTCAACTGCAAAATTCTCCTGACTCTCGGGTTGCCCACCGGGCGCTGTGCAACATTGCGGTTAATGAGTTTCAGCAAGCAAAAGCCAACTTGGAAAAGAGAAGCCAAGCTCAAACGCCACCTGAACCGCAACTCCAGACCGACGTCCAAAACTTGTCTCAAAAGATTGAGCGATACAATCAAGAGAAGAAAGAACGCGCAAAGGAATTCATGACGGTTACAAACCTCGCTCTTGGCGCGTCGACAAAATTTACCCAGAGCCAAAATGATCCGGAGTTATTTGAAAAAGCGCGTCGAAATAATTTGACAATCCAACGATGGTTAAACAACAAAAGAGCTGAAGAACAAGAACGGGAACAAAAGCTACGCGCGCAAGCCCTACCCCATTATTCTGAGCGTCTGTACTGGTTGGACTCTGAGTATCAATCAATAATCGCCTCGTTGGAAACGCAGATTCAATCCGCCCAAAGCAAGACTGTCCAAGATTTTCAAGAACAAGAAAGAAATAGAGAATTCCTTGAAAGAACAATTCCAGACATTGAATTCATCAAATCGGAAATACTCAATCTTCTATCTGAACCCCAAGGCGAACTAAACAGCGAAGGCGCAACCTTAGTTGAAGACACGCATAAACACATTTTGGAATCTCTGAATTCTGCGCTTCAGTCGATGAAGGAATACGATTATGCCAATAGTCTAAAGAGCTTAAAAGAAGCCAGAACCAACCTTCGTCTTTTAGAAACTTTTGCCAAGGAATATCCTCTCCTCCTTGACGAATTGTCTAAAAACGCCAAAAGCGACATAGAAAGTTTGGAAAGCGCTCGAGATTCAAAACAAAGTCTCGGCTATATTGGAACATATCACGAAAACCAGAAGTATTTAGAGAATGCTTTCTCTGAATTGTTGCGGAAAGCGTCGCATATTCTTCAGCAGTCCCCGACGGACGCTGAAGCGCAACCGGCTCCGGATTCTCCCAAACTCACCGAAAATGAAAACGAAGCTCCTAATGAGACGCCCGAAAAGAGTATGAAAGAACGCATACGAGAGTCGTGTCAAATCGCGCTAGACAACGCGAGTAAGCTTCAAAAAGCGATCGGAGCATCTCTCGAAAAATCACAGGACAAAGCTCAAGAAAACCTTCCCGATCTTATTGAAGAACAAGGGGTCGTTGTCGACATACTCGAAGAGATCCAGAAACCATTGCAAGATCAGCAACAGAACCAGCAACAGAACCAGCAACAGAACCAGCAACAGAACCAGCAACAGAACCAGCAACAGAACCAGCAACAGAACCAGCAACAGAACCAGCAACAGAACCAGCAACAGAACCAGCAACAGAACCAGCAAC
>CAVGEG010000037.1:0-2927 GCA_963628165.1 Paratractidigestivibacter sp.
AAGGTTGAGAGTGCAAATAATCTTCAAGTACCTGCTTTGTGATTCTATCGTAGACGGCTAACATTTCGCTTAAGGAACGCACCTTACCCAGGTAGAGACAATCTTGTATCATCGAATTAACGCGTTTAATAGGAGATTCCCGTTGCATTACGAGACTGCTTCTAGTTCGAATCTTCATTCGTTCTAGTTCACTGTCACTAATTGAACCGGTGAAAAGTTTGTCAATTTCATTTATGATGACATTGAGAGATTCTTGCGCCATTGACTCGTTGGTTCCACAATAACAACAGACTCCTCCATAAGGCCCTACTGTATGGGGCGCGGCGTTTACGGTGTAACAAAGCCCTCTATTTTCTCGAACCTCAGTGAATAAGCGAGAACTCATACCACCGCTCAGTATTTCGACTCCCGCAAGATTCAACCAATAGGAAGGATCGCCAAAAGGAGCCGACTGGAACCCTAGAGAAATGTTCGTTTGGGCGATATTCGATTCCATGTGTGCGGTAGATCTGTTTGACGGAACAGTTTTTATCAGCGGAATCACTTGAGGTTTCCAATTGCTAAAGAGTTCTGTAACCTTGGTTTGAACTTGTTCCCAGTCCATTGAACCGGCTATCGCAATTATTGTTCCGTTGGAACCGTAATGTTTGGAGTAGAATGATCGAATATCCTCAATGGTAAGGTTGGAAACGGATTCCAATGCGCCATTAACCTCTTTCCCCCAAGGATCAGGCCAAAGTAATTGATTTAATAGTTTTTGGGATTGAAATCTGGGGGAATCTTCCAGACTCAAAATTTCCTGCAACTGAATTTGTCTACAGTCTTCAATCTCCTCTTCGGGGAGAAGCGGATTCATTACTTGCAGGGCAAGTAATTCCAGGGCCTGCGCCCAATATTCCTTCAAGCCCATCGCTTCAAAATGAGTGGAATTTTTGTAAGTTCCCTCACTTGTGTCCAGCCCATATTTTTCGAGCGTTTCTAGAAAAGAGCGATTGTTATACTTCCCTGCTCCACGATTCGTCATTTCGCACGTTAAAGCCGCTATTCCTTCGGCGTTAGGAGGATCTAACGTAGAACCCGCGGGAACCCTTATCGCCAAAGCAAACGTATTGCTCCAACTCATTTCTTCAAAAAGAATTACTAAGCCGTTAGGTAATTTGAGCGTGTTATTTTTGGATTCCATATTTTTCGTTCTTTATGTAATTTATTGCACACATATTGTCAGGATGTTTGGTTTAAATGATTACTTCAGTATAAAAAAGTCGAACTGGCCGAAAACCGATTGCTTCATACATGCATACTGCTTCGGTATTTTCCACGGTAACTTCCAAAGACGCTACGGTTTGTTCACTATGTAGAAAACCTACAAGCGCCTTCATAATAAGAGCTCGTCCTAAACCCTTATGGCGGAACCTTGGGAGAGTCGATACGTTTTGAATTTGTCCAATTTCCTTTGATATTCTGATTGATTGAATAGCTGCACAAGGGGTAGTCAAACAATCAGAAGGATTTTTAGCCATACGTTTTCTTTGAATCAACCACGTGCTCAATGGGAGGAAGTGTTTTGAACTACTACTTGTTGCAATCAGATACTTACAGGAGTCATATTGACCATAGGTTGGGAATATGTGCCCATCCACGCTGTTTTGAAAAGAATAATGCAATAACTGGGCGTGGATTTCAGAAAAAATAGGGTTCCACGGAGTCCATATGAAGTGCGAAGGTAATTCAGGAACCGTTAAGTTTGCTTCCAGCAAATTCATTTGCATCTCTAAGCGTTTGATATATTGCAACTTCATTGTCCAAAAGCTCTTTCTAGTGATGAATCCTATATATCCTTCCATTTTATACCATTTGAATTAAATGCAACTTAGTCGTCCTGAGAGATCTTCGATAACTCTAATTGGTTAATTTTGAAAATATTTTATTTTTATTTGAGCAAGATTTCATTGACAAAGGCAACCATTAAGTCAGAGGAAGGTTAGTAATTAGACCCTTTCTGAAGGATCGTCACGTTGAGAATGCTATATAATAAGACAGTGGATCAGGAAGAAAAAGGCCGAAATACAGGCGATTCGATGGAATCTGGCAGCAGTGATGCGACAAGGGATTCCATAGACTGGGAGCGCGCTTTTCTTGCCAACGAAAAGTGGATGCGCTCTGTTATTGCGCTAAGGGTTGGGGAATCAGCCGCTGTTGATGAAGTTTTTCAAGAAGTTGCCCTTGCGGCGACGAAACAGAAATCTCCTTTACGAGACATTTCAAAGTTAGGCTCTTGGCTTTACAAATTAGTCGTCCTTCAATCTTCCTTGTATAGGCGGCGAGCAGGACGAAAACGTAATCTTTTAAAGCGTTATGAATCGGATTGCGTTGCTACAAACGAGAATAACATGGACAAAAAAGAGCCTTTGGATTGGTTGTTGTCCAAGGAAAGATCTAGATTGGTGCGATCTGCGCTGAAAAATTTACAGGACGGTTATAGAGAGATTCTTCTTTTAAAGTATTGTGACGAGTTAAGTTACCATGAAATTTCCCAGAAGCTTAATATGACGGAAACCGCCGTACAATCAAAATTGCATCGAGCCAGAATTCTTCTTAAAAAAGAGATACTTAGTTTATCAAAGTAGTTGTACTTTGTTTTTATGGATATCGGAATACCAATGATGGATACATCTAATTACCGTCTATCAGACGAAACAGAACCAACTTTCCTTACTCGCGACGAAGAGTTGCTGGTGGAGAGACTTGTCGATGGTGAACTGCAAGATCAAGAGCGTGAAGATCTTATTCATCTTTTGGATGAACGGGTTGATGGTTGGCGTTTTTTAGCTCTAACCTTTTTGGAGGAACAGTCGCTATGCCAGGCATTGAAAGGCGTCAAGGATGAGAATTGCTTTAATCAGGCCTCAAGTGCAAGAACCTTACCC
>CAVGEG010000037.1:2937-9934 GCA_963628165.1 Paratractidigestivibacter sp.
GGAATAAGGGGATTTTTGAGGGGGAAATAGCGCCTAGCGAAGGAAACAAGTCGGTAATATTGGTTCAACAGACTCCCCAACTGCCTCCTGAGCGTAAGTTATATCCAATGCAAACTGAAAACAGTACAGCGACTCTTCCAATCACTCAAGCGTCTGGACAAAGTATTATTTTGAACAGTCCTTCACAAGGACTATCGAATATAGTAACAACTTTTGAAGATTCTAACCCCGATAAACTACCTTCTTTGGAGGCGCCCTCGGCCCCAATGGAAATAATTAGCCAGCTAAACGACAATAGTGAACTGAATTACTTGGACACGAGACGTGATATTTACAAATTTCCTCTTCAAGGAGGAAAAACGTTGATTCTTCCAATTGACACCTATCGTACACGAACGGGAAATGTCTGGTGAAGAAGTTAATGTCTACCAATTGAAAATTAACAATAGCAAGTGTTTAGATAAGGAGAGATCATGAAAAAAAGAACATTGTTCTTCATCTTTGCGGCCCTGATGTCGACATGCGTGTTTTCTGTTTGCAATTTATATGCCCAGCAAACCAAGCAGTTGAAGGAACCGGCTACTGAAATTTCTGACGACAAAACCGTTATCGACAACGAACCTTCGAATAATAACTCTCAAGGGAGTAGTTCATATTCCGTAGTAGTTGAGAATCAAACCCTGCCTAATGGCAAAATACGTCAAACGAGGAAGGTTTGGTCTAATGGAAAGTTGGTTGAAGAAGAAACGAAAGAGCTAGACAGTCTACCCGACCAACAGAGGTCTGATTTAGGTATGACCATCCAATTGCCTGATGGTTTCGTGTCGCCCGGAGACCTTTTCAACTCGCAGATAAATAATGGAGATATAGACGGCGGGTTCCAAGGGGAACCATTTGGATCTTCTTTCAGGCAAATTGAAGAGCAGATCAAACGTCAACAAGAGCAACTACTCAAGCAATTTGAAGGGTTGCGACGCCAGATTGGAGCCGCTCATCCGGATTGGCAAAACGACCTTAATATTGGAACGAATTCTATTCCTCAAAGTAACATAGCCAAATCTTCTTACTGGCTAGGGTTCGGAATCGCTCCTGTTCCTTCCATTCTCGTTGCGCACTTACCAGATGATTTTAAAACTGGAGTTCTGATTCAGTACGTGCTTCCAAATTCTCCAGCAGGAAAGGTAGGAATTAAGCAATATGACGTCTTGTCTAGCATTCAGGGAGAAACAATAAGTTCTCCTGCTCAAGTTACGGAGTTGATTGAAAAGTATGGCGGACAGGAAGTTGAACTAGCGTTTTATCGGAAAGGTAAGCTCGAAAAGGTCAAAGTAATGATTGAAAAAAGACCTGATGAGTTGTCTTCGTTAATCGATGGAAAGCAAAATACTGGAAGAAAATTCCAGGTTGTTCGACCGGGTGTAATTGTATCAGAGGAACCTCAGTCTGTAGATGAGAATGTGCAAGTCGAAAATGAAGAGGACACAAACTCTGAAAATAATAAATAATCGACTTCTAAATATGGTAAAGGCATAGGGAAACCTATGCCTTTCCTCTTTTTACAGGATGAACAAGGAAGAAAAAGAAATCGTTACAAATACGATAGATCCAAGATAATTTCTAGAACTTACTTTCTCTAACATATAAGAAAGGAGAAGACATAACGACATAGCAGGAAGGGCCAGGTAAAGCCCCCATCCTATTCCTCCCATAAATCCGATAAGTCGAACGGAATTAGCGTTGTTGTTCTTACTTTTCAGAAGCGCCATCGGAAGCATTCCCAAAACTCCACTTCCCCAATAAGTCATGACTTGCCGCCCAAGGGATTCATTGTTGTTCATGTAAACGCATACGCAGAAAATGAGCGCAAGGATGACCAATGTACACACATGTAACGACGTGGGAGGCGTTTTTTGATCATAGAGAATTAGCCCAACCATGACAAAGAACAGATTAATGACTTCCAGAAAAGATTCGTATAATCTTCAATATAACAGGAAAGAAGCTCTACATCTTCATTCGCGTTGATTAAGCTTTGAGATGCCGTGAGGGCGTTGGCAATCTCCGAGAATATATTGAAAAATAGATATTCATGATGGAATCCTCGATTATATAGAATAGCACAGATCGCTATCAACGAGGCGACGGCGCTTAACGATTCAACTAGGGGGTAACGAACGCTTATGGGCTGTCTACACCCTCTACATTTTCCTCTTAATAGGAGCCAACTTAATATCGGGATGTTGTCGTACCAGCGTATTGGGGAATTGCATTTAGGACAATGGGATGGCGGGGTTACAACACTCATCCCTTCAGGAACTCTCCAAATTACAACATTGAGAAAACTTCCTAATGACGCGCCGATAAAAACCGTTAGAACAATAAGTCCCCATGAGAGTAACGATAGCATTTTCTCCCCTATTTTAATCTTCTTTCAAAAGGCTGACGCTCTTATGAAAGTTTAAACACATAGATGACCGGCCAACACTTTCCTGTTAAATATAACTTTTTCTCATTGGGATCAAATGCTAGTCCATTAAGAACATACTCGCTACTTTGTATAAACTTTTTAGGAACATAATTCGTAAAGTTTAGGGGTTTTCCTATCATTTCACCCGATAAGGGATTGATACGAACAACTAAATCTTGTTGAAAAATATTAGCCCAGATCTCGCCGTTTATATACTCTAGTTCATTAAGATTTTGAATTCGAGAATATCCCTTGGAGGTTTTGTAATGGACGTCTACCGTTTTTTGAACTCTGAACGTTTCGGGGGCAAGGATTTTTATTTTGGACGACCCATTACTCATAAGAAACTTTTGACCGTCATAGGCCAAGCCCCACCCTTCCCCAGTATAAGAGAATTCCCCTAATTTTTGAAAAGTGTATTTATCATAGACGAGACAAGTGTGTTCACGCCAGGTTAATAGATATATTTTATCCCCGATTATTGAGATACCCTCAGCAAAGAAATTCCTAGGAACCTTCGTTTCGCGAATGATCTCATAGGTCTTTGCGTTGACACATCTTAACAGGGATTTACCATATCTCCCGCCACTCTCGTACAAAACAGGCTGTGAGGAACGTGGGTCTATCTCAAACACTAATCCCTGCGTATAAGAATCTGACGGTCTTTCGATCATAGAATCATACGTCAGTGTACAATCGGAAGATGCAAATAATTTATTCATTGACGAAGAGTCGAATTTAACCCCTAACGCTGTTGTCATAGCACAACTTTTTAAAAAACAGCGTCGAGAAATAAAACTGGAGAAGATGGACATAATCGACCTTACAGATTAAAACCTACATTCCTTGCTTTATGGGCTAAACTATCAGTCTGATAAAGCGCGTAAATATTGTCCTGTTATGCTCTCGCTCAATTGCATTATCTGATTTGGAGAAGCGCACGCTAATACTCGACCACCTCTGTCTCCACCTTCCGGACCAAGATCGATTATCCAATCTGCATTCTTAATAACGTCCAAAGAATGTTCTATTACGATAATCGAATTCCCGGCGTCCAAGAGTTCGTCGAAAACAACTAAAAGATTGTCTATATCGCTTGGATTAAGACCTGAAGTCGGCTCGTCCAACACATATAAAGCATTTTTAGTTTTTTCAAAATCCATTAACTCCGTAGCAAGTTTAACTCTTTGTGCTTCTCCTACGGAAAACGAATCTGAAGGTTGTCCTAACTTTAAATATCCAAGCCCAATCTTACGGAAAGAGTTGATATAACGAAGAAGAGACTGTTGATTGGAAAAAAATTCATGGGCTTCGTCGAAGGTCATCTCTAAGACGTCTGCTATAGTCTTACCCTGATAACGAACTTGAAGCGTTTGATTGTTAAACCTTTTTCCATTGCACACAGGACAAGGGATCGAAGAATTAGAAGATAATAACGACTCAGACTTTTCTATACCAAGGCCCAAGCACTCTTTACATCTTCCTCCCTTAATGTTGAAGCTAAAACGGCCCGGGGTTGTAAAGCCAAGAATCTTTGCGTCTTTGGTTTCTGCAAAAAGGGCGCGGATTTCGTCAAACATACCAGAATATGTGGCTGGATTACTCCTAGGATTTCGTCCGATTGCTGAATTGGACGTCTCAATCAACTGGCTGATCTTTTCAACGCCCTGAAATCTAGCCATTTTTAAACAAGGAGGAGAGGCAGGAGAGGAGGACGTCAATGCTTCTTTAATCATGGGAATTAGGGACTGACAAATCAAGGAACTCTTTCCTGAACCGCTTACCCCTGTAACACACACCAACGCATGTAGCGGAAAACGAACGGTAACATTTTGTAAATTGTTAGTGGAGATATTTTCTAAAACGATCGAGTCGGATTCATCAACACGTCTCTGTTTCTTTGTAATCTCCTTACTCTGTTTTAACCACTTATAGGTTTGGGTGTGCGGTATCTTTTGAACTTCGTCCGGAGTTCCAGAAGCAATTACTTCTCCTCCGTTGGGGCCTGAGCCAGGTCCCAGTTCAACCACGTTTTCAGTGATATGCATCAACTCAGGATGGTGACCGACGATGATAATTGTGTTTCCCGCCTCTTTAAGCTCTTTTAAAATGACGCAAAGATTTTCAATTTCTCGAGGATGTAGACCTGCGGTAGGCTCGTCTAAAATATAACATCCCCTATGCAACCTGTTTCCCAATATTGAAGACAGCCTGATTCTTTGGAGTTCCCCAGTGCTCAAAGCACCGGCCAATCTGCTCAAGGGGAGATAAGAAAGCTGCAAACTTTTCATCATGTTTAAACGATAAAAAAGCTTTTCCAGTTGCGGTCCAACCTTTTCCTTTTCAACTTCATTAAGTTTGAGCGAATCAGAAAGCCATTCGTACAACTGGCTAATACTCATTGAGGTAAGATCAAAGAATGTTTTACCTTGAATGGACACATGCCTAGCTACTTTGCTAATCCGTGCTCCATGACATTCGGGGCACTCGGCTGGACTCCTTAAGGAAGCTAGAAACTTCCTTTCCTGCTGGTTCGTCGCCTTCAAAAACAGACCTTCCAAAACAGAAAAAAGGCCGGTTGTCTGATCGGTCAAATGCTGATCTTCTTTTGAACCTTGTACGGAGGAGTCAGAAACAGGAGGAAAAGCTTGCGCCGAAGGTTGGTTAATTCGAAGTTGTCCGGATTCGGAGCCATAAAGTAACGTATTAATGATTTCAATAGGGCAAGTCTGAATCGCTTGTGCTTTCGTTGTTGGGAACTGTTTAAAAAAGGAGGAGAAAAAATCAGAGATTACTCGTTTAGAGGATTCGGTAATTTCTTCTAGGAATTTTGCTTCTAGCTCAGAGAGGGAACAATTCTTGTTGCCGAGAACAAGATCTAAATTAAAAGCTTCGATTTCTCCCCTTCCCTTACAAGACAAACAAGCACCCGGCGCAGTGTTGTAATTGAAATTTTGAGAAGTAAGCGCGGGATAAGTCGTCCCACACTTTGGACAAATATTTCTAGAGCTAAATAAAAGATCTTTCCATACGCTCGTCACCCCCCCCGTTGCTGTGGATTTTCGAGTTTTCTCATAAGAACAAAAAAGAATTCCCTCCGTTTCACGTAAGATAGCGGTAACGGAGTCCATAAGTCGTTTAGTGATTCCTTCTTTGCGAATAAGCCTATCTTTGACGACTTCTATCGAACAAACCTCTTCTACTCCGGAGAGATCAGGATTATGGTGAGAAATGTCCATAATCGCCCCGTTGACTCGAACCCTTACAACACCTTGCCTTCTTAATCTTTCAAAGAGTTTTCCGTAATCGTCTATCCGGTCGAGTCGGACAGGAGAAAGCAAGATGAAGCGAGTGTTTTCGGGAAACCCTTCGATCACCTTGACTATTTGCTCCGCTAAGAGAGGCTTAATTTCTCTGTTGCAACGTTCACATTGTATAGAGCCTAATGTTGAAGCCAAAGAATATAGAACATTGTAAATTCCCGAAAGATCTCCGATCGTCGAATACGGATCAGGGGTATTCGATTTTTGTTCTAGGCCAATCGTTGGTCGTAATCCCTTAATGGAATCTAAGGAAGGGCGAATCATTTCTCCAATCATCTGTCTAGGGAGTGAAGAAAGACTTTCTACAAATTGTCTTTGACTCTCATGAAAAATGGAGTCGAAAACGAGAGAACTTTTGCCACTACCGCTAGGACCAACCACTAACGTTATTTGGTTGTGTGGAATCGACAGGTTAACGTTCTTTAGATTATGTGTTCGAACCCCTTGTAAATGAAGGGCTTGGACAATCATATCTTCGTGTTTTTGAGCATTTCCGATAGTTTCTGTCTTACACATAGAGGCCCCCGTTAATTTGATTTACAACCAAGATTCGATGAAAAAAAATCACTTGCCCTGAGAAAAACCTTGAAGAATTTCTCGATAAATAGTTTCAAGAGGTTGACCGCTGTCATCCGCCAAACGTTTACAATCTTCAAACTCAGGCGATTGGACGAGAATTTCACCTCGTTCATTTAAACCTATTTTTATTCGCGCTTTACCATAAATGGTGTTAACCTCCTGCCAATGGCGCCTTAACACATATCGATTATGGACGACTTCGCGAATCCCCAGTACGCTAGAATGTCTGAAAAAAAGGTCAAGAATTTGGGATCGATGAGATTTTTCGCACAATGCGCAAAGACACGTCGCAGGCCTTCCCTTTTTCATATAGATCGGCTCATACCAAACGTCGAGGGCTCCCGCTTTAAAAAGTATCTCAGAAAGATAGGAAAGACGCTCTCCGGTTACATCGTCAATATTAGATCGCAACTCAGATACTTCTTCCAAGCGATATGGCTCGTCGGAAGACGCGTCAGGTGTTTCTATTATGGACGCCCTTAATAGATTGGGGCGCGACTTCATCTTACGGGTTCCAAAGGAATTTGACGAACTAACGACCGTTGCCCCGGCTGGTATTGGTAATTTATTCCAAATGGAAAAAATGGAAGTGGCTGTCGGCGTCAGCATTTCACAGGGTTCGACGTCG